>CANIXE010000024.1 GCA_947470885.1 Planctomycetota bacterium | reverse complement strand
TTCCGCCACCGCGGCCTTGAACCGGGCCGGTTCCCAGGCCAGGGCATCCCGCAGGGCTCGACTACTGATGGCGGTCCGATCCTGGGGCAGGGCCGCCCGCAGCTGTTCAGCATCCAGCCCCGGGGCGGCAGTGGTTGCGGTGGTCACCGCCCATGTGCCGTCGTCACAGCCTTCCGGGCCACTGATCCGCAGGCGGCTGCGACCGTTGCCCTGGGGTCGCACTTCGATGCGGTGGGCCAACCGTTCGTGGAGGGCGCCGACATGGCTGATGACCACGATCTGGGTGCCCTGCTCCTGCTGGAGCCGTTCGAGAATCGCCAGGCAGCGTTCCAGGGTCGCCGGATCCAGGCTGCCGAAGCCTTCGTCGATGAACAACGTCCCCAGGTGCAGGCCGCCCCGCTTGAGATCCGCCAGGGCCAGGGCCAGGGCCAGACTGACCAGGAAGGTCTCGCCACCAGAAAGCGTCGCCGCCGGCCTCCGGGTCTCGGCCTGATCCTGGTCGATGACCTCCAGGCCCAGGGAGGGATCCTCCCCCACCTGCATGGGCACCCGGGCCAGGCGGTAACGCGGGGCAAGGGCGATCAGGCGATGGTTGGCCAGGATGAGCAAGTGATCCAGGGTCAGGGCCTGGGCGAAGCGGCGGAAGCGCGCCCCGTCCTTGCTGCCGATCAAATCGCTGAGCCGCGCCGCCCGGGTCGCCGCCGCCAACAGGGGACCGGCTTCGGCCTCGATGCGTTGGCGTTCCCGGTGCCGGCGGTCGTCCTCGGCCCCCTGCTGGCGCAGGGCGGCCAGATGTTCCCGGGCCTGGTCCCGGGCCTGCTGGGCGGTGAGCAGGGACGTCTGGGCCGCGGCTTCTCCGCTGGGATCCGCCAGCTCGATGCCGGCGAAGGGCAGATGCCCGGCCAGGGCCTCGGTGGCCAAGGCGCATTCCCGCTGGGCGGACTCCACGGCCTGCTGGATGTCGGCCACCTGCTGGCGCAGGGCGGTCAGTCGGGACAGGGGCAGGGACGCGCCGCGCACCGCCGCCTCGTCGGCATAGGGTGATCCCGCCAGCAGTCCGGCCAGGATCCCGCTCCGCTGCTGTTCCACGGCAACGGCGGCCCCGCCGGCTTGCACGGCTGCGGCCAGCAGTTCCTCGGCCCGCTGGACGGCCCCCTGGGCCTGGGCGTGGGCCTCCAGGTGTTGGCGCAGGGCGGCAATGACTGGACGGGGATCCGCCATCAGACTGGCGGGCAACTCTGCCACGCTGCCCGCAGGCAGCCGGGCCCGGGCCGTCGCGCCCAGGTCAGCCTCGGCCTCGGCCAGCTGCCTGGCCTGGTCCGTCAGCATCCGCGCCGCGCCCTGACGGGCGGGCAGGCCGGCGACCCAAGCCACGGGATCCGCCGGCACAAACTCTCCCAGGCGCAAGGCCAGATCCGCCACCAGGTCGGCCACGGCCTGCTGGGCCTGGGCCCAGGCCGCTTCGCCCTGCTGGATCGCCAGGAGGGCTTCGGCCAACCCGTTGGTCGCCGCGAGGGCGGAGGCCCGGCGGGCGCCGAGTTCCGCCGTGGCCTGGGCCATCGCCGTGTCGGCCTGGCGGCGGCGCTGTTCCGCCGCGGCCACGGTGGCTTCCCCCTGGCGAAGCTGTTCCAGGCGCAGGATCAGGGCCTGGCCCAGGGCCTCGGCTTGGGCGACCTCCGGCTCTTCCCCCAGTCCTGGCAGGGCCAAGGCGCGCCAGCGGCTCCGCAATTCCCGATCATCCTCGATCAACCGGTCCCGGGTCGCCAGAGCCGTGGCCTGGGTGCTGACCGCAATGGCCAGGGCTTCTCCCGCCTGATTTACCGCCGCTTCCGCCTGCTGGCGGTGGTCGGTCGCCACCGCCAGCAGGGCATGGGCTTGCGCCACCCCGACATCTTCAGGAGCGGCGGGGTGGGGATGCTCGGCGCTGCCGCACAGGGGGCAGGGTTGGCCGGACTCCAAAAGGCCGGCGAAGGCCGCCACCCGGGCCAGGCTTTCCGCCCGCTGTTTTTGCTGTTCCGCCAGCCGGTACTGATCCCGGGCCAGGTTCGCCCGCTCTGCCACAGCGGACATGGCTTCCTGGGCCGCCAGCAGCCGGGAATCGGCCCCAGTGGCGGCGGCGATACCGGCGGCCAGATCCAGGGTCCCCAGGCGACGGGCCAGGGTCGCCGCCTCCCGGGCGCTGGCGAGCTGGGCCCCCAGGGCCGCGGGATCGCTCCCCGCCAGGAGGGCCGTGCGCGCGGCGCTGGCCGTGGCCAACGCCTGGACCGCGGTGTCTTGGTGACGGATCGCAGCCTGGGCCGCGTTGTCCGCCGTGGCGACCTGGGCCGTGGCGGTGGCCGCCTCATCCTGTTTCCGGGCCGCCAGGATCCGGGCCTGGGCCAGGTGACGGGACCGTTCATCCCCCTGGGCCACCGCCGCCGCCACCTGATGGAGCACGCCCTCTGGTAACGACGCCAAGGCCGCAACCTCTGCGGCCGCCAGCGCCGCACCCTGGGCGCAGGCGGTAACGTGGGCGGCGGCCCCGGCCAGGGTTTCCTGGCGCCGGAGCAGTTCGGCCTGGGCCGTGACCTGGGCCGCCTGACGTTCCCCCACGGCACCCTGGGTGGTCACTGTCTGGCCCCGGGCGGCATCCAACAGGGTCAACGCCTCTTGAAAGGGCAACGTCCCCTCGGCGGTGGCCAACCGTTCCCGGTCGGGGGCGGCGGCCTGCCAGCGTTCACGGGCTGCCGTCAACGCCCCTTGGCGGGCTGCCAGGGCATCCGCCAAGCGGCGGCGTTCGCTCCACCAGCCGGCCACGGTCTGCGCGCCCTGCCAGGCGGTCTCGGAGGTCGCCACCGCCGCCTGGGCCGCGCTCACCGCGGCATCCAAGGCGGCACGCTCTTCACCGTTCAGCACGGTCAGGGTGAGCAACATCACCTGGTGTTCCTGAACCTTCTCTTGGGCGGTTTTGCCAGCCTCGAACGCCGCGGATGACAGCCGGGCGTACAGGTCGGTGCCGGTGAGTTTTTCCAGCAGCAGCGAGCGGTCCTTGTCTTCTGCCGCAAGAAAGCGGTCGAACTCGAACTGGGCGAGGAGCATCACCCCTTTGAACTGGTCGTAGGTCAGGCGCAGGTTGGCCTCGATCCACTGTTTCACCTCCCGGGGACCGGTGGCGACGGGGGAGCCATCGCTGGCCCGGGCCACCTGATGACTGATTTTCACCGTTCCGTCCAGGGATTTGTGGCTGCGGTGACCTTGCCAGGTGGCGATCCAACGCCCGCCATCCTCCAACACGAAGGTCGCTTCCGCACCGCCGGCCACGGCATCCCGGGACAGCAGTTCCTCGGTGTCCTTCCCCAGGCGAGGCGTGCAGCCGAACAGGGCCAGACTGAGGCCATCCAGCAAGGTGCTCTTCCCCGAACCGGTGGGGCCGGTGATGGCGATGAGTCCCGCCGAGCCCAGAATCGGCCCGGTGAATTCCACGCTGGGCTGTTCCCCGTGGAGACTCGCCAGGGAGGTGATGCGGAGGCGTTCGATGCGCATATCAGCGTCCCTGGACGGTGGCCAGCAGGTGGGCGAAATCCGCCGCCAGTTCCGGGGTCGGTTCGCTGGCGTAGGTCTGGCGGTGGAGCATGGCGAAGACCTCGGTGGGATCGATTCCGCCCAGCTCGGGCAGGGCGGCAGCGGGGTAGACTTGGCCGGCGGCGGCCCCGCCCCGGTGCAATTGGGTTGCGACGCAGGACCAGCCCCGGCTGGCGGCGGCATCGGCCACCGTCCGGGCCAGGCCGGGCACCGGCTGGTCCAAGTGGAGGATCGCCTGCAACCAGGGCACCGGCCCATCCGCCGCCGCCGCAGGCAGGGCGAGGATCTGAGTCAGCACCGCATCCCGGGAACCGGTGAGCCGCCGGTAGTCCCGATACGGCCGGAGGGGCACGACTTCCACCGCCGCCGGGCCGCCGTCGTTGGGAAGCTCCGCCAGGACGATGGACCGCTCCTGGCCGGCTTCGTCGAAGCCTGTGGGCAACAAGGCCCCGCTGTACCGCCAATGCTCCCGCCGGGCGATGGCCTGGGGTCGATGCAAATGACCGAAGGCGGCGTAGCTGCAGCCGTCGGCCAAGGCCGCCACTTCCGCCTGACCCAGGTTGCCCACCTCCACCAGCACCGGGGCTTCGCTGCCCCCCAGGCTGCCTCCGGTGGCGAAAGCATGGCCCACCGCCAGCCAGGGCAGGCCGGCGGGAACCGCGCCCCGAACCTCACCCCAACGCCGATGCAGGGCCAAGGCCAGGCGCTGGGCCCGGTCCGTCCCCAGGTCATCCCCGGGGCGCAGCAAGTCGCCTTCCCGGAGGTACGGCACCAGGGCGGCCCAGGCCCGCTGGATCCCCACCCGGTCCCGCACCGGCACCACGCTGGCGGCGGGATCCCCGTCCCGGGGCAGCAGGCCCCGCAGCTCGACCTTCAGCACCGACAGCAGTTCCCGGGGACCCTCCAGGCGCAGACCGCTGTCATGGTTGCCGGCGATGGCCAGGACCGAACCGACCCCCGCCTCCTCCACCAGGCGTTGCAAGGTGCGGTACCAGCGGCGTTGCTCCGCCGCCCCGGGATTCGCCGTGTCGAACACATCCCCGGCGATCACCACCGCATCCACCCGGCGATCCCGGGCGACGGCGACGATCTGATCCAGGGCGTGGTCCTCGTCCTGGTCCCGGGCGCGGTCGTGGAAAGTGGCCCCGAGGTGCCAGTCGGAGGTATGGAGGATCAGCATGGGCCGGCGATGCCAGGGGGCGGGAGGGAAAATACAACGTCCGGTCGTCCAATGATTTCACAGGCCCTCTGTTGGCCGTCTTCTGCGGGTCGTCCACGCTGCCTGACTCAACGGGGAGGATGTCCGTATTTCGATCCAGACGACCGGACGACCGGACGACCGGACGACCGGACGACCGGACTAGCACCCTTCCCCGCCCCGCTACAAAAGGGACATGCCCACGCCCCCCGTCGACCTTGCCGCTGACATCGCCCGCCTGAAGAAGTCCCTGAACGCGGTGATCCTCGCCCACTACTACCAAGATGCCGAGATCCAGGATGTCGCGGATTTCATCGGCGATTCCTTGCAACTGGCCCGCCAGGCGGCGGCCAGCACCGCCGACGTGATCGTGTTCTGCGGCGTCCATTTCATGGCGGAAACAGCCAAGATCCTGTCCCCCCACAAGTTGGTCCTGCTGCCGGACCTCAGTGCCGGGTGCAGCCTGTCGGAAAGCGCCCCCGGGCCGGAATTCGCCGCCTTCGTCGCCCGCCACCCGGGGCATCAGGTGGTGACCTACGTGAATTCCTCGGCGGAAGTAAAAGCCCTGAGCGATTACTGCTGCACCAGCTCCAACGCGGTGGCGGTGGTGGAAGCCATCCCCAAAGATGTGCCGATCATTTTCGCACCGGACCGCTTCCTGGGGGATTACGTCGCCCGCAAGACCGGGCGTAAGCTGGTGCTGTGGGAAGGTTCCTGCGAGATCCACGAGCTATTTAGCGCCGAGGCGATCCAGCAGATGCAGCAGGCGAATCCCGGGGCGAAAACCCTGGTCCACCCGGAATGCCCGGAATCCGTGCGCATCCTGGGGGACGTGGTGGGCAGCACCAAGGCCCTCCTGGATGCGGTGCGCAGCGGCCCGGAAAATGCCACCTACATCGTGGTCACCGAACCGGGGATCATCCACCAGATGCGCCGGGTGCGCCCTGGGGCGACCTTCCTGGAGGCCCCGGCGGAAATCCGGGGCGGCGAAAAAGGCGCCTGCACCTCGTGCAATACCTGCCCCCACATGCGCAAGAACACCTTGGAAAAGCTGTGGTGGTCCCTGACCAACAAAGCCCCGGAGATCCGCCTGGAGCCGGCGCTCATCGAGCGCGCCCGCAAGCCCATCGAACGCATGCTGGCGATCGGCTGATCCGATGCACAGCCCCGCGACCCGCGCCCGTTTCCGCGATCTGCCCAGCCCGATCCCGCCCCATCCCGGGGATGCCGCCATCACCCCGGAACGGGCGCGGAACTACCGCCAGGTGTTGGCCCGGCGGTTCAGTCGCCTGGCGGTGGTGGTGGAGGACTGCGTCGATCCCCACAACGCCTCGGCCATCGTCCGTACCTGCGATGCGTTTGGTCTGCACACCGTGGCGGTGGTCACCGGCCGGAACTCGTTCCGCCTGAATCCGAAAATCTGCCAGGGCAGCCACCGCTACCTGGACCTACGAATCCACGGCAAAATCGAGGACTGCTATGCCCAGTTGCGGGCCGAGGGCTACCGCATCCTGGTGAGCGACCTGGCGGCGGACGCCGTGGCCGGACCGGGGCTGTTGAAGGACACCCTGGCCGCCCAGCCCCTGGCCCTGGTGTTCGGCAACGAAGGCAGCGGCGTGACTCCGGCGGCGGTGGCCGGGGCGGATGGCTGCTTCCTGATCCCCATGGTGGGGTTCCCCCAGAGCCTGAATTTATCCGTGTCGGTGGCGACCACGGTGTACGCCCTGCGGGGCGCGGCCCTGGAGGCCGATGCCCCCGGCGACCTAACGCCGGAAGCCCAGCGGATGTGGTACGAGCGTTGGCTAAAGGGCCACGCCGGCCCGGCGGTGGAGGCCCTGATGGCCGCCGGCGGCCCAACCCCCGACGAGGATCGCCACGGCGAGGCCGTCGAAGCCTGGCGGGGCTGACGCGATGCACCGCCGCCTGCGCCCAACCCGGGCCCTAGGGATCCTCGGCCTGATCCTGTTGGCCATGGGTCTGGCGGCGAGCAACTACCAGAGCAACGGCGCCTGGCTGGTGATCTTCATCACTATCGCCCTGATCGGGGTGTCGGCGGTGTGGGCTTGGCGGAACCTGGGGGGCTTGGTACTGACCCTGGGGGAATCCCCCGTGGTGCCGGCCCATTCCCCGTCCCGGGTGCCGGCGATCCTGGGGGGCACCCGGGACCACTGGGGAGTGACCCTGGGTCTGGCGGATCAGCCGCCCGGAGATCCGGTCCCGGGCCACCTTGATCTGCCGCCTTATTCCCGGGGCATCCATCGACCCGACGCCGTGCGGGTGGGCTCTAGCTGGCCCTTCGGCCTGTTCCGGGTGGAAGTGCTGCTGCCCGTGGACCTGGCGGTCATCGTCCATCCCCAGCCCCGGGGCCAGGGCTGGGAATCCCGGGACAACCGGGCCACTACCGGGGATCCGGTGGAATTCGCCGGGACCCGCCCCTGGCAGACCGGCGACCGGCCCCGCCACATCGACTGGCGGGCGGCGACCCGGCGCGAAGACCTGCCGCCGCCCGTGAAGACCTTTGCCAGTGGTGGCGATGCCGTCCGCTGGCTCGACCTGGAACAGACCCAGGGGGACGATCTGGAATGGCGTCTGGGCCAACTTGCCCGCTGGGTGATCGACCTCCACCAGTTGGATCTGTGCTGGGGCCTGCGCCTGCCGGGGGTTGAAATCCCACCGGGCAAAGGGCTGGGCCAGCAACGGGCCTGCCTGGCGGCCCTGGCGGCCTGGCGGGCGCCATGACCCCGGATTTCCGCACCCTCGCCTGGCTGCTCCTCGCCCTGGGCTGCGCCACCATCCCGATGCTGGAGCGGATGCCATTATGGCTGCCGCCGGTCCTCCTCGGGGCCGCCATCTGGCGTCTGTACCTGGCCTGGCACGGGCATCCGGCACCGGCCCGGGCGGTCCGCCTGGGGGGAGCCCTGGGATTGCTCATCCTGCTGGTGATCACCCGTTCCGTGGGCACCGGCATCGACGGTGCCGCGCCACTGTTCGTCACCTTCGTCTGGATGAAGCTGTTGGAATTGGACCGGCGTCGGGACCTGGAGGTCACGGTATTCTGCGGTTTTTTCATGATTGCCGGGGGGATCCTCACCAGCCAGACCCTTATCCAGCTGCTGAGCGCCCTGCTGGCGGTGGCACTTTTGCTGACCACCCTGGTCTGGCACCAGAGCCACCACCTGCGGGAGCTGCCCCTGCTGGGGGGCGGCCGTTGGGCGGGACGCCAAGTGGCGGTGATGCTCCTCCAGGCCCTGCCCCTGGGGATCATCCTGTTCCTGATCTGCCCCCGGCCCCCGGCAACCATTCCCCTGCCCACCACCGACGCCCGCACCGGAGTAAGCAGCATCCTCGATCCCGGGCGGTTTGCCCGCAACCTCAAGGACGAAACGGTGGCCTTCCGAGTCAGTTTCGCCGATGGCCGGAATCCCTCCGTCGACGACCTGTATTGGCGGGGCTTGGTGCTGTGGAACACCGACGGCAACCAGTGGCGGCGGGGTATTTCCAGTGGCCTGTCCCAGCCGATGATCCAGCTCACCAAGCCAGTGGACAGCCTCGACCGCGAGGTGGAGATCTCCCTCCAACGCCAGGACAATGCCTGGCTCTACACGTTGGATAGCCCGGTCAGCATCATCGACGATGCCCAGCTTTGCCCCGGGCTGGTTCAGCAAGTCCGTCGGGGTTCGGTCGGTTCCTCGACCTATCGGGTGTTGGCCCGGCCCGGAGCCCGGGATCTGGGATTCGGACCCCGGGTCGAAGAGTGGTCACTGCAACTTCCAGAGGCCCTCGATCCCCGAATCCTCGACTTGGCGGATTCTTTTTCCGGAGCCCCCCCGGGTGGTCCGGTGGATGCGAACCTGACCGCCGACCGGGCCATCGCCTGGTTCGCCAAATCCGGGTTCCTCTACACGACGGAACCCGGGGTCATGGCGGGACCAGCCACCGCCACCTTTCTGTTTGACCAACGCCAGGGCTTCTGTGCCCATTTCGCCTCGGCATTCACCGTGCTGATGCGCGCCGCCCGGGTGCCCGCCCGGGTGGTGGTGGGCTACCATGGTGGCGAGCCCAATCCCGTCGGCAATTTTCTGACCATCCGCCAGTCCCACGCCCACGCCTGGGCCGAAGTGTGGACCGGCGAGGGGGATGCCGGCGGCTGGCGAAGGGTCGACCTGACGGCCCTGGTCCCCACCACGGATCCGGTAACCGGCCAGCCCACCACCGCCGCCACTACCGCCACCAGCCCGGCGGCGCGGAACGCCGAAAAACATGGGAAACCCTGGTACGAACAGGTTTATTTCCGGGTGCAGATGTCCTGGGAATATCTGGAATACCGCTGGGACATCTGGGGCGTCGGCTATTCCGAGGAGATGCAGCGGGATATCTTGACGTGGTTGGGCCTGACCAGGTTGGGTCGCTGGGGCTGGCTGGTGGCAATGCTCGGGGGCATCGTCCTCACGGCCATCCTGGGAATCGCCGGCACCCGGACCTGGCGCTGGTGGTGCCAGGGCCGGAACCAGACGCCCGCCCAGCGCTGGCGCCAGCGGTATGAACGCTGCCTGGACCGTCTTGGTTTTCCCGCTGCCCCGGGGGAAGGTCCCCGGGATCATGCCCGCCGGGCGGCCCTGGCCTTGCCCCGGTTGGCAGAGGCGATCACCGCCGCCAACGACGCCTGGATCTCCCTCCATTATGGACCACCTCGGAACCCAGCGGACGTGCAATCCCTGGGGACTGCGATCCGGCATCTGGAACGCCAGGCGAAACAGCCCGGCGACGGGTGATCTCCCCCATTGCTCCCGGAGGGGTTCGGGATGACATGCCGCCCATGCCAGCCATCGACGGTCTCCTCCTCCTCGGTTTCGGCGGGCCCACGCCCGGGTGCTGCGGGCGCCGGCCCCCTGGGGTCTGTTCCCAGAAGCCCGGTTGCGAAGCGGAATGCTTCGTCGCCGGCATCCTGGGCGACAATCCGGCGCGAATGCACCGGATCGACGAAGTGGTCAGCCACTACGTCCACACCGGGGGCGGCTTCAGCCCCTACAACGACCTGACCCAGGCCCAGGCCACAGCCTTGAAAGCGGAACTGGCCCGCCGGGGCCTGGACATCCCCGTTGAACTCGGCTTTCGCCACTGGAAACCCTGGACCAAGGACGGCCTATCCGCCCTCGCCGCCAAGGGCTGCACCAAGGTCGGGCTGCTGATCCTCGCTCCCCACCAATCGTCGGTGAGCTGGGACTGGTACCTGAAGCACGCCGCCGAGGCCGCCGAAGCCCTGGGGGATGCCAGCCCCGGCCTGGTGGCAGTCGTCGCCCCCTGGGGCACAACCCCGGGCTACGCCGCCGCCATCGCGGAAGAACTGACTCGGGCCACCACGGGCTGGGATGCCGCCCGCAAGGCCGCCTGCCACCTGATCTTCACCGCCCATGCGATCCCCCAGCCGGTGGAGACCACCAGCCCCTATCGCCAGCAGTTCGCCGAAACCGCCCGCCAGGCAGCGGCTTTGGCCGGCTGGAGCCGCCACGCCATCGCCTTCCAGAGCCAGCCCACCGACAGCCGGGTGCCCTGGTCGTCCCCCACCATCGAGCAGGCCATCGACCAGGCCAAGGCCGCCGGCGCCACCGAGGTCCTGGTCCAACCCGCCGGCTTCCTGGTGGACCACACCGAGGTCCTGTTCGATTTGGACCACGAAGCCAAGGACCACTGCGCCCAGGCTGGTCTGGGCTACACCCGGGCCACCAGCGTGCATGCGTCGCCGACGTTCATCGGGATGCTGGCGGATGGGGTGATGGGTCTGTAGGCACATTGCGGCTCCAGTCCGGTTGTCCGGTCGTCCACCAGCTGTGAGTCTATCGGGTCTTCCCGCTGAACACTTGGCTTCAATGACGACCAGACCTTTTCATTGCGGTGCCCTTCGCCGCAACGGTTGCGAAGCTTGTGGCCCCGCCCGACCCCTCTAGGCTGGCTCCACCACGGGGGTCCTATGTTCGGTGGCAGCAAGGCAGTAATCGGACTTGATGTGGGCTCCTACGCCGTCAAGGCGGTGGCTCTTCAAGCCAATCGAGATCGGATCACGCTCCAGGGCTATGCCCAGGCACGGATCGACAGCCAGGACGTCGGCGATGTGATCCGCCGGGTCATCGACCAGTTGGGCGTGAAACCCAAGCGGGTGGTTACCAGCGTGTCCGGCCGCAGTGTGATCGTCCGCCAAGTGGAGACCCCGAAGCTGCCGGAGAACGAACTGAAGGCCCACATCAGCGTGGAGGCCGATCGCTACATCCCCTTCGGCACCGAAGAAGTCATCATCGACTGCCAGGCCATGCCCCCCCGGGTGGGCGCGCCGGAAGGCACCCAGCAGGTCATGCTGGTGGCGGTGCGAAAGGGCTTCATCCAGGAGCATCTGGCCGGCCTGAAAGCCGCCGGGATCGTCCCTGAGATCGTCGACGTCGACGTGTTCGCCGTGTCCAACGCCTATGAGGTCCTGGGCCCGCCCATCCCCACGGTGACCGACCGCAAGGCCGTGGCCGTGGTCGACATCGGCGCCAGCAAGTCGAATATCACCATCATTCAATCCGACCGGGTGCTGTTCACCCGCGAGGTCTATCTAGCGGGCAACGAAATCAGCGACGCCATCGGCCGTACCCTGAATTTCCAAGCCGAAGACGTCGATCGGATGAAGCTGGCCCCCGGGGACGCCCTGGAATCCATCATCGATGCGGCGATGCCCGCCTTCGAGGACATGGCCAACGAGATCCGCCTGTCCTTCGACTATGTGGAAGGACAGTTCGAAACCGAGGTCGCCAGCGTGGTCCTCACCGGCGGCTCCAGCCAGCTGCCCAACGTCGCCGGCATCCTGGGCAACATTCTGGGCCGTCCGGTCCACGTGTTCGATCCCCTGGCCGGCCTTGACCTGGTCCCCTCGAAGTACGACATCCACGGCCTCGACGCCAACAGCCCCGGGCTGACCGTGGCCCTTGGCCTGGCGATCCACCTGTTGGAAAAACCGGGCAAGAGCCTGGGTGGCCAACAAAGCCACAACTGGCAGCCCAGGGCCCGGGGTCTCGATCTAGTCAGCACAGGCGCGCCGTCCACGGAGCAATTGCCCACGGTCAGCGACTCCACCCTCGAACGGGCCCAAGCGGCCTACGCCCCCGGCGCGGTCACCGAGCCGATGTATGACGGCAATGATACCGGGGTCACCGAGGCGCCCCCGGCCTACCAGCGGAATGATCAGGCCGCCATTACCTTCCCGGCGCCTGCCCCCGCCGCCGCTCCGAAACCTGGCACCACCTCGTTCTCTTCCTTGGAGCAGGACGGCGATGACCAACTGGATCCCATCGACGTCAGCATCCTGGAATCCGGCGGCAACAAAGTCATCCCCGAAACCCGGTCCCACCGGGATCACCAGAGCGGTATCCTGGTGGTGCTGGACGACGAGGAACCGAATGACCGGGCCTCGGGGATCCAAGTCAGTCCTGACCCGGCCAAGGCGGCCACCGGCTCCCAGACTCGCTTCATCACCGACGATGACCTGATCAATGAACGAATTTCCGGGGTGACCGTGGCCCCCGCCACCTCGTCCACCACGAACAAAGCGGCCACCACCACCGGTGGCCAGACCCGGTACATCACCGTTGATGATCTGGACGAGGAACGGATGTCCGGCGTGACCGTCTCACCGGCCACCTCGTCCACGACCAAGCCCGCCATCTCCACCGGCAAACTCATCGCTCCAGGCTTTCATGATGACGATGAGGCGGAACCGGGGGAAATCTCAGCCATCCGCCTGCCCCAGCTTCCTGATCTGCCTTCCCTCAAGAAAAAGTAGCCCGTTTGCGCCGCCTGCGGCGCAAGCCGCCGGACCGACCATGCCCTCTGCTTCCATTTACACCCTCCACACCCTGACCATCCAGGCGCCAGGAGTGCCGTTGTTCGAGGCCCTCGCGGCCCATCTGCCCGAGACCACCAAGACCATGGCCCGGGAAATCATCAAGGCCGCCCTGGTGACGGTGGACGACCGCCCCGCCCGGGACGTGAAGATGCAGCTGGGGGCCACCGCCAAGGTCGTGGTGGATCTGCGCCACGGCTTCAAGAAGGCCCTCCATGCCCGGACCCACGGTGAAGTCCGGGTCGTCCGCCCGTTCAACATCCTTTACCGGGACAACCACCTGATCGTCGTCGACAAGGTGTCCGGCGTACTGTCCGCACCGCCACCCGGAAAAGGCCTGGGGGAAAAAGCGAGCCACGACCACGT
>CANIXE010000023.1 GCA_947470885.1 Planctomycetota bacterium | reverse complement strand
AGGCACATGATCACACCCCGTATGGCCCTTGTTGACCCAACGTGGCGCGTGAGCTGGTTGATGACGAGTGCTCCGGCGCTGTCCATGCCATCATCATCTCGCTGTGTCCACCGCTTCTACAACTGCGGCGATGAGGCCGTGCACCGCCATGTCTGGGTCACCGAACATTATCACTCAATACGGGGGAATCAGGACCCTTCGTTGGTCATTTCCAGGCACAGGGTCACTGGGCCGTCGTTCACCAGGGCCACTTGCATGTCGGCGCCGAACACGCCCTGGGCGATGGGCAGCCCGGCGGCGGTTTCCAGATGGCGGACGAAGGCCTGGACCAGGGGGGCGGCGAGATCGGGTTTGGCAGCCGGTGTGAAAGACGGCCGGTTCCCCGCGAGATCCGCCAGCAGGGTAAACTGGCTGACCACCAGCAGGCCGCCCCGGACGTCCACCACGGAACGATTCATCTTCCCCGCGGCATCGGCGAAAATCCGCAGGCGGCTGATCTTGCCGGCGAGGCGCTGGGCGGTGGTGTCGTTGTCCGTTGGGGCGATCCCCAGGAGGATCAGCAGGCCCGGGCCGATGGCGCCAACGACGGCGCCTTCCACGGTGACGCTGGCCTGGGACACCCGTTGGACGACGGCGCGCATGGGCGGCTCAAGGTGCGACGATGAAACGGTAGCGGGCCAATTCCTCCAGCCAGGCGGCCCGGGCTGTGACGGCCAGATGCAACGCCCGGGGATCCCGGCGGGTGGGGACCGGGGGCAGTTCGCTGGGGGATGGATTCCCCACCAGGGGCGGGGCGCCGTGGAGTTCCCGCAGGTCCACGCAGGCCGCATCCACCGCCACTAGTCCGCTGCGCAGCAGGCGGTCGTCCTCCAGCAGGGCCCGATCCTGGGGGGCCAGGGACAGGTCGCCCCGGATGGCTTCTGAAAAGGTGTGTTCGACGATGCCGGCCAGGGCCGCCAATTCGCCGGCCAGGCGGGTGGCGGCCTGGATCTGGCTTTCCCGCTTGGCCGGGGCGCTGCGGGGGGGCACCTGGCCGGGGGTGCCCAGGGCGTCGTTCACCGCGGTGTGGTACAGGGCGACGCATTCCTCCATCACCGGGGCGAGGATCGCCGCCGCCGGGGCAGCCTTAGTCCGGCGCTTCAGCAGGGACTCCACGTCGGTGGCCACCACCGCCGGCAGGGCGAGGATGCCGCTGCCTCCGTCCAGGCTGATGGACATCGACACTGGGGGCGGATCCCCCAGTTTTTCTTTCCAGTGGGTCACCAGTTTCACCAGTTCCCGGAACACCGCCCGAACCCGGGGCGCGTGGCTGGTCAGGCGCAGCACACCGTCTGCCCAGCAGGCCCGGTCAGCGATGGTGCCCAGGTCCCGGGCGGAATCTCGAAGGGCCTCCACCAGGCCGGGGACAGATTTCAGGTCGTAGTCCCCCCGGGTGCCGAAGCCGAGGAAGCCCTTCGGCCGGTGGCGTTTGGGATCATCGATCAGCCCGGGGTTGATGCCGTGCAATTCCCCCAGGGCCCGGACCACGTCGCTGTGGCAGCGGTCCAGGCGGCGGACCAGGCGGTCTGAGCTGCCTTTGTCGAGGGTCAGGACCTGTTCCAGTTCCTGGACTTTGCGCAGCAGTTCCCCCGGATCGCCGTCGGCGGCCCAGACGGCGAAGGCCTGGCGGTAGAGTTTCAACCGGGCATCGACGGTGGCTTCCGGGGCGGCGGGGCGCTCCAGGGACAGGGCGGACCGCTGTTTGACCGCGGCGAGTTCCGCCTCGGTGCCGGCCAGGCGGGTGCGCAGTTCCCGCAGTTCCTGCTCCTGGGCCCGACGGGCTGCATCCAGCTGGCGCACCGGTTCGAGGATCCGTTCAGCCTCGGTGGGCAGACCCGATGCGGGTTTGCCCGTGGCCACCGCCATTAGACCCTTGATCAGGGCGCCCACCGCAGCGGTGGTTTCACGGGATTCCCGGCGGGCATCCGCCGCCTGGGAGCGCAGGTGGTCCAACAGGCGGCCCAGGCTGACCCCGGGGGGTTCCTCGGCGGCGACGGTGATCTGGGCGGCGGCGCAGGCCTGGGCGATGGCCACGGGCAGGTTGCCGCTGCCGGCGGCGGCACTGAGGGCGGCGTCCCGGCGTCGGGCCAATAGATCCTCGCCCTCTTCCCACAGGGCAGTGAGGACCTCCAGCAGGTCCACGGCTAGGGTCGCCTCGGGAATGCCGCCGACGACTTTCTGGGCCAGCCGATGGTTGATGCTGTCCACGGCCTCCCGCAGGGCTTCGGGCAGGGCGCCCGGGTGGGCAGTGAAAAACGCCAGCCAGAGGTCCGCGGCAGCACTGCGCAGGCGTTCGTCTTCGGGGCTGGGCCGGGTCAGGGCGTCGGCCGCCGCATCGGCGTCGATGCCCAGGTAGCCCCGGGTTCGGGCCGCGGACAGGACGGTGGTGGACAACCGTTCGTACGAAGAGCGCACCGCCACCAGGGCAGGATCACCAAGGGTCGTGGTACGGCGGGGCGCGGACATCGGCGCGGGTTGTCGGTCACTTGCCGGCCCAGGCAACGGGGCCTTTCGCGGCGGCGGCGGCGCCTAGGGTGTCCCGCCCCATGCGCGTTGTCCCTGCCCTTCTCGTCCTGCCCTGTCTTGCCGCCGCATTCCTGGCCGGCTGCGGGGATTCCCATCGCCAGTCCTATTATCCGTTGGACGAGGCACCGAAGTCCGTGGCGGGACCCTGGACCACCCGCCTGTTGTTTGTGCGCAAAACACCCCGGGAACTGGTGCTGCAAGTCCGGGTGGAGAATACCGGTGATACTCCCCTGGTCCTGCCTGGAGGGGCCAGGGTGTTCCGCCTACGGATCGCCGATCAGGTCCTGCCTGCGGATACCTTGGAACGGACTTCGTGGACCCTCTGGGGTGGCACTGTGCCCCGGGAAGACGACCGCATCCGCAATGGCGATTTGACGGTGGAGGGTCGCGCGGCCCGGGAATTCGAGCTGCGCTGGACCTTCCCCAATCTACTGCCCGGGGATGACTTGCCTTGGATCTTGTCGGCACCGATCCGCTCGGCGGACGGCGGGCAGGACCTGCTTTTGGCCATCAACTGGCCGGTGGCGGTGCCGCGCGCGCTGTTCCGGTCCCCGGGGGCTTCCCCCAAAAACTGGCGTAAGTAGCCAACACCGGAACGGGAACGCCGTACTGAGGATATGCCCTCGGTCGCCCTCCCGTGTCCTGTGCCGTTCTTGGTGTGGCGGTTCTTCGCCACCCCAGCAGATCCCTTGCCCCAGCGAACTCCGGTTGAGCATGCCCCGTCGATGTCCACCGGTGAGGCCAATTCCGATGATCCGGCGCTGATCCAGCGCTTCTGTGCCGGGGATGAGCAGGCTTTCGCCACTCTTGTTCGCACCTATCAGTCCCTGGCCCATGCCGTAGCTTGGCGGATTACCGCCCGCCAGGACCTGGCGGCGGACGTGGTCCAGGAGGCTTTCCTGCGGATCCTCCGCCACCGGGAAAACTTTGATCCCGCCCGGGCCTTCAAACCTTGGTTGCTCCAGATCATCCGCAATCTGGCCATTGATGCCCTGCGCCTCACCCGGCGCCACGATGAAGCCACGGCAGAGACTGGGGCGGTGACTGTGGACCCCGGCGTTTCCTTGGATGCTGCGGAAACCCGGGCTCGGGTGGCCCAGGTCCTTGGTCTGCTGCCTGAAAAATACCGGGAGATCCTGGTGATGCGGGAAATGGAGGGGCTGCCCGCTGAAGAGATCGCCGAGCGGATCGGCGTCGAATATGCGACCACCCGTTGGCGACTCCACGAAGCCCGACGGCTGTTCCGTAATGCCTGGTTGGCCCGCTTTGGTGCGGAAGAGGGGGTGACCCATGGCTGAGCGTAAGGTGCTGCTGCGCCAGGCCGCCGGGGATTACAGCGCCGGCGACCTGCCCCCCGAGGACGCTTTGGCGTTCGAGGAGCTGATGGCCAAGGACCCCGCCCTGAGTCAAGAGACGGCGTTCTGGCGGGGCCTGCGGTCAGGTGGTTTGGCGGATCCGGGGGCACCTCCGGCCCCGCCGGCGGATCTTGCGGACGTGATCATCCGTCGTTCTGCCCTGGCTGTCCGTCGGCCGGTGGCGCCGCGGCCACGGTCTTGGTTCCTGCCCCTGTCCGCCGTGGCGGCCTTGGTCCTGTCCGTGGGCGGTTGGGCCGCTGGCCGGTATTCCGCCACCGTCGGAACCCCGTTGGTCACGGCGGCGGCGACCATCACGGAAAAAGATGAGGTCAGTCTCGCCCGGCCTGTGGCCTGGATGGAGGATGGCAGTCCGGTCATGCCTCCGTCCACCAACGTGTCCTGGGCCAGCTACATGCCCCAGCGCCTGCGCAGCGAAGTGGAAACCAGCGTGGCCAATCCCGTCCCGGGGGAGGCCAAGCCTTGGATCGGGGTGTGGACCAAGCCGGCGAAGCTCCTGGAAAAGGGTTCGCCCCTGCGGGATGCCCACTTGGTGATCCGAGTCGTGGAGGGCAGCCCCGCCTGGAACCTGGGAATCCGTCCGGGGGACATGATGCTGTCCCTGAATGGCTGTCCGTTGATGACCCCGGACTGCATGGGGGAGGCAATGGTGACCCTGCGTGCCGGGGATCGGGTGCCCGCCTCCTGGTGGAGCGCCGGGGACGGCAAACGCCATGACGGCAGCCTGGTTCTCCAGGCCGTCCACGAATAGCCCAGCGGGGCCGTTGCTCCGATTATTCCTGCCTGGGCTTCGCCGACCCAGGACCCGCACCAATAACCGCAGATCTTTGCCACCAGGTGGCTCGCCAGGCCACCTCCTCAACGATGAACCTTAATAACGCAGTTGAGTTGATCATTTGCAGAATTCCGGCTGTATTTTCAACTTTTTTACCTTGGTAGTTGTTCACCCCAAAGGTGCGTCTGGAAACGCTCGTGGTGCGCAGATGCAAGGCGCTTCAAGCCGCGGCATGGCCACACTATGCGAGGTTTGAAGCAACGCAGCAGGTGCGCTCCATTTGGGTTTTCCAGGATGAAGGATTCTAGCCGGCGGCGGATTCCTCGGCGTTTTCCAGCACTCCGTGGCCTCGGCGGACGGAAATGCCGTACTCTTCGAGCTTTCGGTCCAGGGTCACCCGGTTGATGCCCAACAGGCGGGCAGCGCGCAGTTTCACGCCTTTTTCCCGGTTGATGGTGTGGGCGATAAGGACCTGTTCGGCCCGGCGGAACAGGGTCTCAAGATGGGGCGATGAGAGATCGGCATAACTCACCAGGGCTTCGCACAGCATCCGATCGGGATCAGTGGTGGGGGCGGGGGCAGCGTGCCGGGCCTCCGGGGGCAGGCTGTCGCCGTAGGACTTGATCGTGGGGGGGATCAGTTCTTCCAGAAACACCGTGGACGGGGCCAGGACCACGGCTTTCTGGACGCAATTTTCCAATTCCCGGATGTTCCCCGGCCAAGGGTAGAGCTGGAGCAGTTCCAGGACGTGGCGGGGCACTTCGTCCACGTTCTTGAAGTTCTGGCGGTTGTACTTTTGGAGGAAATGGTTGATGAGAAGGGGGATGTCCTCCCGCCGGTCGCGCAGGGGGGGGACCTGGAGATTGACCACGTTCAGACGGTAGAACAGATCCTCCCGGAAGCGCCCATTCTGGACCTCCACCGCCAGGTCCCGGTGGGTGGCGGCGATGATCCTGACATCCACGGGGATGGGCACATGATCGCCAACCCGGGTGAACGTGCGTTCCTGGAGGACGCGCAATAGGCGGACCTGGGCTTCCAGGGTGATTTCGCCCACTTCGTCCAGGAACAGCGTCCCCCCGTGGGCGACCTCGAACAGACCCTTGCGGTCGTTGTCCGCCCCGGTGAAGGCCCCTTTGACGTGGCCGAACAACTCGGATTCCAAGAGGGTGGGGGACAGGGCCCCGGCGTTGATGGACACCAGGGGTTTGTGGGCCCGGTGGCTGTGGGCGTGGATCAGCTTGGCCAGGAGTTCCTTGCCGGTCCCGGTCTCGCCCTGGATGACCACGGTGGCGCTGCTGGCGGCGGCCCGGACGGCGGATTGGATCAGGACGTTCATCGTCCCGCTGTTGGTCAGGATATCGCTTTGTCGGACATCGATGGCCAGGGCGCCCCGGAGGGCGATGTTTTCTTCGGCGAGTTCGCTGACTTCCAATTGAACCCGCAGGCGGTCCATGGCCCAGCGGCTGATGGCGTCCACCAGGAAGGCAGCGGCGTCTTCACTATCCCGATGGCTGATCAGGAGGGTGCCGATGGTGACATTGCCGTCCCGTAGGCTGCGGGCGACCACGGGCAGGCCGTCAGTGGCGATGGGGGCGGTGTTGGCGGTGGCCAGGGAGGCGATCTCATCCGCGGAATCCGGGGGCTCGCCCACCAAAAAGATGCCGGCGGGGATGAGGTGCCCCGGTTTGCAATGGAGCCAGATCCCGCCAATGGTCTTCCAGCTTTGGACTTCCAACCACAGGCGATCGAATATCAGGCGTGGACCCACCGCCGGATCAAGCATATGCAGGACAGTTCCAACGCGGGTGGGCCAGGTTTGCATGCGATTAGGGTCCGTTGGGGTCTTCGCGAAGTGAGCTCAGCTGCACCGTCTGTTGAATCATGAAGCTACGAGTGAGCCGAAAGAGAAACGACGATCAAATAAACACTTACGTCACCTCCCGCAACACTGCTGCATGATTAGGCAGATTCTCGTGGGCAAAATTTAGGCAACTGCGGTCCTCCTGAGCAAAGGCTGTTCAGTTCGTCAGAAGCCGTTCCGAGTCAATGCCCCGGAGGGGGGTGCATGAGTTCGGTCTTTCCCATTCCGGCCCCGTCGTTACATCGAACTCATGTACGAACTGGTCTTTCTCAGTGGGCCGAGGGCCGGTGAGGTCGTACCGGTCCGGGGAAATCTCCTGGCGGGGCGCAGTCCGGATTGCTCGTTGGAAGTCCCTGATCCCAATGCCAGTCGGAAGCATACCCAGGTCCTGTTCGATGGCACCAGCCTGACGTGTGCGGATAATGGCTCGTCCAATGGCACGTTTGTCAATGAAATCCGTTTGACCCAACCGGTGCTGGTGAAGCCCGGCGATGTGATTCGTCTGGGGGAGACCCGGCTGCGCGTCCAACGCCAGGCCAGTCCCAACAGCATGCATGCGAGTTCGATCTTCGGTTTCAAAGACCAGGACGCGGACATCAGCAATTCCATTGTCATGGCGGTGGGTGATCGGGATTCCGCCGTGCGGAAATCCATCAATGCGGATGCCCTGGCGGCTCGCTTGACCGCCATCAATAAGGTGTCCAAGGCCCTGGAGGCCATTGATCATCCGGAAATCGTGCACAGATCGATCCTGGAGGCCTTGTTTGAGGTATTCCCCCAGGCCGAACGTGGTTTTCTGATGCAAGGGGACACCGCCGACACCTTGGAACCCCGGGCGGTGAAGCAGCGGGGCCGGGGAGATGGCAATTTGACGGTGTCAAAATCCATCTGCCGGAAGGCCTTGGAGGCCAAAAGCGCGTTTTTGTTCAATGATCAGAACGCTGGGGATTTCGATCAGGGGATGTCCATCGTCTCCCTGCGCATCCGTTCGGCGATGACCATCCCCCTGGTCACCAGCGGGGAAAAGGTCCTGGGCATCCTGCAAATCGACACTGGGGATCCGGCTCGGGCTTTCACGGCCGAAGACCTGGATCTGGCCGTGACCGCTAGCCGGATCGCCGCCGCCGCCGTGAACAACGCCGAACTGCTGGCTTCCAACGACAAGCTGTCCTCCACTAGGAACAACCTCCTGCGCTTTCTGCCGGGGCCGTTGGCGGAACAGGTGCTCTCGGGAAACCTGGACATCGCCCTCGGGGGCAAGACCTACCAGGGCACCATTCTGTTCAGCGACATCATTGGTTTCACCCGGATGTCGGAAAACATGCCTCCGGATGCGGTCATCGGCATGATGAACGAGTATTTCGGGCGGATGGTGCCGTGCATCGAACACGAATCCGGTTCCGTCGACAAGTTCATCGGCGATGCGATCATGGCGTTCTGGGGCATTCCCTTCAACAAGGGGGATGCGGCCAATGCCGCCTGCCATGCCGGCTTGAACATGCAGAACGCCATGCTGGGCTTGAACAGCGTCCAGCGCCAGGCGGGCAAGCCGGACCTGATGACCGGTATCGGCTTGAACACTGGCACGGTGGTCGCCGGCAACATTGGTGTTGCCCAACGCTCCGAATACACCCTCCTGGGGGATGCGGTGAACACCGCCAGTCGGATCGAGCATGCCGCGGGCCGGGGCCAGGTGCTGGTGTCCAAGGCCACTCTGGATGAGATCAAGGGAGCTGGTTTCGGCATCCGCATGCCACCCCTCAACGCCAAGAACAAGGCTGAACCCCTGGTGGTGATCAGCCTACGGGCCCTCAAGATCGGGGACGAGGTGGTTCTGCACATTCCGGCGACGGTGGCCGGGCAGAGCATCACCCTGATCCGTCGACTTTCGGATTTGTCGGTGATCGCCCTCCACGGCTCTGACTTTGATCCCTGTGCCGGTCCCCTGATCAGCGCCCTCACCGAATGGCCGGGCATCGAACTGGGCACCGCGACCTTGATCGACGTGATGTCCCATCAGGCCTCGGACGGCACCCTGGTGCGCAGTCATCTCCGCCTGTCGGATCCCAGCCTGGGCCAACTGATCAGCGGTGAATTACCGGTCAGTCCGCTGTCGTGGGAACAGATGGCACGCTGATGGGCACTTTGTTGGATCTGGTGGGCAACACCCCGTTGCTGGATGTGTCAGCTTTGGCGGAGGCCCCTGGGGTGCGGGTGTTGGCAAAATGTGAAGGCAATAACCCGGCCTCTTCGGTGAAGGACCGGGCGGCCAAAGGGATGATCACCGGGGCCATCGCCCGGGGCGAACTGAAGCCAGGCATGCGCCTGATCGAAGCCACCAGCGGCAACACCGGCATCGCCCTGGCGATGATTGCTCGGGCCGTGGGCGTCGAAATGCATCTGGTGATGCCGGATACCCTCACCGTCGAACGCACCCAGACCATGCGCGCCTTCGGGGCGACGGTCCACCTGGTGGATGGCGGCATGGAAAAAGCCCGGGACTGGGCGACGGAACAGGTCCGCCTCACCGCGGGCCGGCAAGATGCCTTCCTGATGCTGAACCAATTCGGTAATCCTGACAATCCCCGGGCCCATTACGAATCCACCGGACCGGAAATCTGGCGGGACACCGCCGGGGCCGTCACCCATTTCGTCTCGGCCATGGGGACCACCGGGACGATCATGGGTACCAGCCGGTATTTGAAGGAGCAAAATCCGGCGATCCAGATCGTCGGCTGCCAGCCCACGGAAGGCAGTTCGATTCCCGGCATCCGCCGCTGGCCATTGGCCTACCTGCCGACGATCTATGAGCCATCCCGGGTGGACCGGATCATCGACATCGCCCAAAAGCAGGCTGAATCCACCACCCGACGTTTGGTCCGGGAAGCGGGGTTGTTCACCGGCATCAGCTCGGGCGGTGCTGCCTGGGCCGCGTTCGCCGTCGCCCAGGAGCTTTCCCAGGCAGGAATCCCCGGGCTCATCGTGTTCATCGCCTGCGATCGCGGTGACCGTTACCTGAGCAGCGACGTCTACCGCTGAATTTCTTCAGTGGTGTGCATCCTGGGTGAAAATCGCCATTTCCCGGTCATCGCTCTGGATGTGGGCGACAAACAGCCGAGCCACGGCCTGAATTTCAGAGGGCACAACTACGGTGCCATTCTGGGACGCTGAGAGCAGGCTGTGGACTTCGATGGCAATGGCCCGGTGGGCAGCCCGATGCCGTTCCAGGTTGGGGTACTTGGTCCGCACCATCAAGGCATCTTCGGACTTAAAGTGCTCGATGAGGTAGTCCCGGAAGAGATCCAACCAATACGAGGACCGGGCCCGGGCGGTACCGTTCTGGACGGCTTCTTCGATTTCCCGCACGGTGGCGAGGATGGCCCGATGTTGGCCATCGACCATGGCATCACCGGTACGAACGCTGGGATCAAGGATGTCGATGGTGGTCATGGGATAAGCTTGTCCTGATACCCGGGTTCATACACCCTGACCTGGTGATTTCAATTCAACATGCCGGATTCGAATGGGATTTGGCAGGTTGGTGCATGAGCCCGTGATGGGGAAGATGGCCCGGGCGAACGATTCCAGGGGTGGCGTCCTTTCCGGTGGCCGTCCAAGGTGCGGGAATGCTTGTGACCCGCTGTATCTGCTTCCGTGCCACCTTTGCCGCCCTGCGAAAACTCGTTCAGGAACACAGCTGGTCTTCCCTGGCCCAGGTGGTTCGTCATACCCGGGCTGGTACCGGGTGCGGTTCCTGCAAGCCCTACATTGCTCGGATGATTGAAACCGGAGCCACGGAATTCACCGTCGCGGAGGGGGGCAAGCCGCCCCAACCGGCTCCTGGTTCAGGTGCCCAGGGATTCCAGGAGGAGGGCCCCGGCATGAAGTGGGTCGGACCCGGCAGGGAGATCCCCTGAAAGGCGAAGTCGGTCGGCGATGGCTTCTTGGAGTTTGCGCCGGCCGGCGGCCAAGCGGCGGCTGGCGCTGGCCAAAGGGATGCCAGTAACCCGGGCCAGTTCCCGGATGCCCAGACCCTCCACCAGGCTGCGTTGCAACAGGGCGTGCTCGGCCAGGGCTTCGGTTCCCGCGTGGCGTGCCTGGCCGGCCAGTTCGTCCAAGGCCTGGTGAATGACTCCGATGGCCCAGGCCCTGTCCATGTCCGATTGATCGGCGGGGGCCGGGGCTTCGTGGTCCAATAACGGCACTGCCCCGTCCTGGCGGCGTTCCCGGCGCAGGGCGTTGCGGGCAGAGCACCAGGCCAGATTTAGGAGGTAATAGCGGAACTTACTGCCTTCACCGGGAGTGGCCCGGGCCAGGACCTCGGGCTTTCCCAGGAGATCCAACAGAACTTCTTGAGCCACGTCCTGGATGCGTTCGGGCTGTTCCCCCCGCAGTTTCATGGCCAGCCAGGCGCCGATGGTGTCGGCATACAGGGCGATCACTGCTCCCGCCTGCTGGGGCTGGTCGGGCAGGCGGGCGATCAGGCTCCAGCGGGTGGCGGGGAATTCGACGGGCACGGCGGCATGTGATCCCCCGGGTCCAGGGTGCAACCGGGGACGGCCTGCCCCTTGGCGGATCCGTTGGGCGGCCTACCGTCCCGCCCATGGAATATGAAGCCGTCATCGGGTTGGAAGTCCACTGCCAGCTCAGCACCCGCACCAAGCTCTTCTGCGGCGCCACCACGGTGTTCGGCCGGGAGCCCAACAGCCAGGTGGACGTCGTCAGCCTGGGCCTGCCCGGCGCCCTGCCGGTGCTCAACGCCGAAGCCGTCGAACTGGCGATCCGCGCCGCCCTGGGCCTGAACGGCACGGTGGCGGAATACAGCAAGTTCGACCGCAAGCACTACTTCTACCCCGACTTGCCCAAGGGCTATCAGATCAGCCAGTACGACCAGCCGTACTGCACCGGCGGCACGGTGAAGATCGAGTTGGAAGACGGTACTCCCAAGATCATCAACCTGACCCGCATCCACCTGGAAGAAGACGCCGGCAAGCTGATCCACCAGGACCACGGCCCCTGGTCCGAGGTGGACCTCAACCGCGCCGGTACCCCGCTGATCGAAATCGTCAGCGACCCGGACATGCGCAATCCCCAGGAGGCCTACGCCTACCTGATGGAGCTGAAGCGCACCTTGAAGTGGGTGGGCGTCAGCGATTGCGAGATGCAGGAAGGCAGCCTGCGCTGCGACGCCAACGTCTCGATCCGGCCCAAGGACCAGGCCAAGTTCGGCACCCGGGTGGAGATCAAGAACCTCAACTCGTTCCGCGCCGTCGAAGCCGCCATCGACCACGAGATCCGCAACCAGATCGCCCTCCACCGGGCGGGCCGGTATGAGGAAGTGAAGCAGTGCACCAAGCTGTGGGATCCGGATGCCAAGACCACCCGGGTCATGCGCTCCAAGGAAGACGCCGCGGACTACCGCTACTTCCCGGATCCCGACCTGCCGCCCCTGGTGATCCCCGCTGCCCGGATCCAGCAGATCCGTTCGACGATGCCCGAGCTGCCCCTGGTGCGCGAGGACCGCTTCGTGACGGCTTTGGGCCTGGAACGCGCCGCCGCCCGGGAGCTCACCGCCGAGGCCGGGGTCGCCGACTACTTCGAGGCCCTGATCGCCAAGGGGTGCCCGGCCAAGTTGGCCGCCAACTGGACCCGGGAAGAAGCCATTCGCCTCGCCAATGAGCTCCACAAGCCCCTGGCGGTGGCGGCTCCTGTCCCGGTGATGGCGGACCTGATTCTCCTGGTCGCTGGCAACAAGGTCGCCCGGGTCGTGGCCAAGGCGGAATGCACCGACTTGTTCCTGTCGGGCCAGGGTGCCGAGGCCTACTTCACCGCCAAGGGCCAGATCCAGGTCCAGGACACCGCCGCCCTGGCGGGGTTCGTGGCCCAGGCCATTGCCCAGGAGACCAAGGTCGTCGAAGACATCCGGGGCGGCAAGCTGGCCGCTGTGGGCCGTCTGGTGGGCGTCACCATGAAGCTCTCCGGCGGCAAGCTGAACCCCAACGACGTAAAGGCGGAATTGGGCAAGCAGCTGGGCGTGGCGCTGTAAAACCATGGATCAGTCCGCCAGCCTGGATCTCATCGCCGCCTATTACCGCCATTTCAACAGTGGTGATCGCCCGGCGATGCTGGCCCTGCTGACGGACGACGTGGCCCACGACATCAACCAGGGCGGCCGGGAAACCGGGCGCCCCGCGTTCACCGCCTTCCTGTCCCGGATGGATCGCTGTTACCGGGAACGGCTGACGGACATCCGCATCTGCGCCAGCACCGATGGCAGCCACGCCGCCGCGGAATACGTGGTCCACGGCACCTACCTGGCCACGGACGAAGGCCTGCCCCAGGCCACCGGCCAGACCTACGTCCTCCCCGGTGGTGCGTTCTTCAGCATCAGCGATGGCAAGATCGCCCGGGTCAGCAACGCCTACAACCTGAACGATTGGCTGCGCCAGATCGGGGCCTGAGATTTGTTTGTTTGATTGCGAGTGGGAAAATTGTTTAGGCGCAGGTTATCATCGTTATCCCACCACGTACCCATCAGCCCCCCGGGCATCCCCCAGGGGCGTGACCGT
>CANIXE010000022.1 GCA_947470885.1 Planctomycetota bacterium | reverse complement strand
TGAAGGATGTTCATTGGCGGGCCCCCTTCTTCCCTGAGGAGGCATAGATATACGTCATAATTTCCATCTTGGCACTGTGGAGACCATAACGAACTTTGAGGGTTTTATTATCGATGCTGACATCGCCGGCACGCAGTGTAAAGGTACTGACGGTCATGAATCTGGGATATTTTTCGATGGCGTCGAGATAATAAATCAAACCATTCATGTCCCCCACCACGTCGGCCTGATAGGTCACGACAGCATAATCACCTTTGCCGCCTCCTTTGGAATTAGCACTTTCTTGGATCCGCATGGATTTGATCTGGACCGTGCCGACATCGGAGGGGATTTCCCGGGCGAGGCGTTCAAAGACTTCACGCATGGAGGCTTTTTCCGCCTCCCGGGGAAGTCGTTCTTCAGCGGCACCAATGTCATCTTGGAGCTCTTCTATCCGTTTGCGAATCTTGGGCATTTCATCGATGATCACTTGCTGCGCAGAAATCTGTTCATCGAGAGCTGTGATTTCGCTCCAGACGCCATTGGGACGGCGCAGTAGTTCGGGCACGGATTGATCCGGACCTAATTCAGCGAGGGAGTTCCACAGCAAGTATCCAAAAGTGGCACTGAGGGCCAGGGGAATGCCAAATATTATGCCCAACTGCTGTTGTCTGGGCAAGGCCTTATATCGAGCTTGAAGTTGAGCGACAAAAGGGGGAAGTGCCATGGTCATTTTCCCTTGGCCTTGGCAGCAATAGTTTTCTTCCGCACCCAATCCAAGGTGAACTCGATTTTCACCCGCTCCAAAGCGATATTCCAGTCGGGTGAGTCACCACGGTAGGTAGCTTCCGGTTTGCCGATAAAGCCATTTTCATTCCAGAAGGCGCCAGTTTCAGTCCCGAGGAAAAAGGATTTAATGTAATCACCGGCTTTATTCTGCTCTAGGCCCAGTAGTTTATACTTCGCCTTGAACGCGACGGAAATGATTTCCCCAGATTTGGCGTCGGTTGAGCGAGCGCCCTGGATCGGGGTGATGGAAAATTCCGTACAGGAGACTTCAAAGGGCGAGTTTCCGGTGGTCCATGGCCCTGACAGATAAGTCCCAAATTGGTCAATGGTCTTGGCCCAGTAGACTTTTTTCGATAATAAGCCAATGATGAGGTTCCGGTGAGCCTCGAAATCCGCAATCCTGGCACGTTCAGTTTCTACTTTTTGTGCTTCGGCGGTCTTGGCATCAAGGTCTGCCTGTCGCTGATCCCGTTGATCCTTGGCGTACGGAATTCGAGAATACTTGACCCAACCCCAGAAGCCGGCAGGCACCAGAGCCAGGACGAAACACGCTGCCACCCCCAGGTAAAGGGGGTTGAACTCGCTACCGCGCGATTTGCGCAGTTCGGGCGGCAGCAGGTTGATGAGGATCATGCCATAGTCCTGCGCTGTCGGATCGTACATCGTGGAAGGCACGAGTACGGAGGGGCGATGGGCCGGAACATAGGATGCCGCGCTGGGGCTGTCAAAGGCTGAGACGCCCTGGCTGCCCTGGTGCATCTTCTGGGGGGGGAGGGGTTTGCAGGTGCGGGTTGGCGGGGCGGAGGTCGCCTGGGGCAACCGGGGGTACGGAATTCAGGTCAGACACGGTCTGATCGGTTGGCCGGAACCAGAGTCGTTATCTAGTCGGGGAGCCCGTCCTGTCGGGCGGTTTCCTGGATCTGGATCGCGGGAATCATCGGGCCTTTTCCCATTCCCGGGCATTCCCTACTGGCCTCCCGCCAATCCCCGGGGGTGGCGATAATCCGCCGCCAGAATGGCCAGGTCCGGCATTGCTGGGGCCGTTGATCATAAACCGTGCAGCCGGTCCCATTCTGGAAGAAGACGCACTCTCGGCCACGGGATCCGGGTTGATCCTTCAGGCTGGTCAAGTGCTGTCCGTTGCGCCAAACGCGAAGGGTGAAGCGGACCCGGAAGGTGGCTTCATCCAGCTTCTGGGCCTCCGCCAGGGACCGGACTTCAGCATCGGAGACCCACGTGAATCCTGCGTCGCCGGTGCAGCAGTTGCCGCATTGCTGGCAGGAGAACCGCAAACCTGCGGCATACCATGCTACGGGAGAGGTCACGCCAGGTTGAGGGCGCCAGCCCCCGCCGCAGGTCGGGTGACGTCGACGACAATGGGCAGGTTGTGCTTGGCCCGGTAGGCCGGGACCAGGGCGGCAACGAAGGCCTGGACGGATTCGTCGCGGACCAGGGACACGGTGCAGCCACCGAAGCCAGCTCCGGTCATCCGGCTGCCCAGGCAACCGGGCAGGGCCCGGGCGATGGTCACCAGATCGTCCAGTTCGGCGCAGGTTACGGCGAACTTGTCCCGCAGGTCGTTATGGCTCTGGTCCATGAGCTGTCCCAGGGCCACCGCATCTCCGGCCGTGAGGCAGGCGAACGCGGCGATGGTCCGGCCGTTCTCCGCCACCACGTGCTCGCAGCGCTGACGGGCAAGGGGGGACAGGGTGCCCTTGCGCTCGGCATCCCACAGCCCGTGGAGGCTGGCGTCCCGGAGGTGGGAAACCCCCAAGGCCTTGGCCCCGGCCTCGCAACCGGCCCGGCGTTCGTTGTAGGCGCTGTCCACCAGGCCCCGGCGCTTTCCGGTGTCAGCGATGACCACGCTGACACCGGCGGGCAGGGGGGCAGGGGTCAGTTCCAGGGTCCGACAGTCCATCAGCATCACGCTGCCCAGGACCCCGCAGGCGGAGGACAACTGGTCAAGAATGCCGCAGTTGGTGCCGACGTACTTGTTTTCGGCTCGCTGGCCCAGGCGAGCGATCTGGGCCCCGGGCAGGCTGCGTCCAGCGGCGGTCAGGAGGGCGTGGATGATGGCCACTTCCAGGGCGGCGGAGGACGATAGGCCGGAACCCAGGGGCACGTCACCAGTGAGGGCCAAGTCGGCTCCCACCAGGCTTTCACCGGATTCGACGAGTATTTGCGCGCAGCCCTTGACGTAATCCGCCCAATGCTGGGCCTTGTCGGTGGCCTTGGGGATCGCGGCGGACAGCTCGAAGGTGACCACCCCATGCTGCTCCAAGCTGACCACCCGCACGGTCTTGTCGGTCCGGGGACGGATCGCCACCCGCACATCCCGTTCGATGGCCATGGGCAGGCAGAAGCCATCGTTGTAGTCGGTGTGCTCGCCGATCAGGTTGACCCGCCCCGGAGCCCGGACCGCCAGCGTGGGGGCGGTGCCATAGGTGGTGGAGAAGAGATTCCTGAGATGGCCGGTGCGGGACATGGGGAGCGCCAAGAAAAGAAGGGCAACGGGTCGGGGCTCACTCGGATTCCTGACGGCGCCAGCCGCCTAGGTTGCGGCCGAGGATCTGCTCCACCGAGGCGGCGAAGCTTTCCCGTATCTGGCCAGTGCTGGTGAGGGTCAGGGCACGCTTGGCCAGGTTCTGGGCACCGCTCATGTGTACTGAGCGAATGATCTTCTTCACCAGGGGCACCTGGGGTGCGGCCATCGACAGTTTGCGCACACCGATGCCCAGGAGGAACAGGGTGTAGAACGGATCCCCGGCCATTTCGCCGCAGATCGTCAGGTCTGCATTATGGGCCTTGGCGGTGTCCACCACCAATTTGAGCAGGGCGAGGACCCCGGGGTTGTGGCCTTTGTACCAGGGAGCCACGGCGGGGTGGTTCCGGTCGGCGGCACACACATATTGGGTCAGGTCGTTGGTGCCAACGCTGAAGAACTGGACTTCCCGGACGTACTTGTCCAACGACAAGGCCGCCGCGGGGACTTCCACCATCATGCCGATGGGCACATCGGCGTTGAAGGTCCGGCCGGCAACCTCCAGTTCCCGCTTGGCGGTTCGCACCAGGCGCTTGGCCAGGCGGATGTCCTCCAGGGTGGTAATGAACGGGAACATGATCCGGACCCGACCGTGGGCGCTGGCCCGGAGGATGGCCCGGAGTTGGATCAGCTGGTATTCCTCCAGTTCCGGCAGCAGGCGGATAGCCCGGCGACCGAGAACGTGGGTGTCTTCGTCGAGGAACTTGATGTAGGGAAGCTTCTTGTCCGAGCCCAGGTCCATCGTTCGAATGGTGATGGGCCGGTCGGGCATTTTTGCTACCGCCTCGCGGTAGATCCAATATTGCTCTTCCTCATCCGGGTAGCTGTTGCCCACCATCAGATGGAATTCGCTGCGGTACAGGCCGACGCCATCCACCTTGTACAGGCTCGCCAGGTCGATCTCGGATTGTTTGCTGACATTGGCCAGCAGTTCCACGGTGTGGCCGTCAGTGGTCACTGCCGGTAGTTCGACCTCGGCCTGGAGGACGGTTTTGTAGGATTCAAATTCCTTCTTGGTCTTCTCGAAGGAGGCGATCACGTCGCTCTTGGGGTTGATCAGGACCTGGCCGTTGCTGCCGTCAACGATCACCAGATCGCCGTCCTCCAAGTGCTCACCCAGGTCGGTCAAGCCCATCACCGCCGGCAGGCCCATGCTCCGGAGAATGACCGCGGCGTGACCCCGGTCGCTGCCGAGTTCGCAGATCACCGCCTGGCAGTGACGCTTCTCGATGGTCACCAAGTCAGAAGGCAGCAGTTCACGGGCGAAAATGATGTCTTGCTCGGAACCGGAGACCTCAGTCGGCGTGTATTCATCCGGCCCATGGAGGCGGGCCAGATTGTCAAGGAGCCGGCGACCAACGTCCCGAATATCCGCGGCCCGTTCCCGGATGTGCTCGTCCTTCACCATGGAGATGGTGCGGTAGTAATTATCCACCGTGCTGGCCACCACCACCTCGACAGGGGTGCAGTCCTTTTCCACCTGGACCCGGACCTTTTTTAGAAAGCCTTGGTCTTCCAGGATCGCCAAGTGGGCGTCGAAGATCATCGCTTCGACTTCCCCCACCTCGGCCTGGATTTTAGCCCGATCCGACAACAGCTGCTCTTTGGCCATCCGCACCGCTTCGTTGAGGCGGTCGTGTTCCCGGGGAACATCGGCGGGTTCCAGGGTACGGTCGGACAGCACCTGGCTTTGCCGGAACTTCATCCGCACGGTGCCGATGACGATGCCCGGCACCACCGGGATGCCCTTGAATACCGACTTCACCCGTTTGCGGCTGAGGGGTTCGGATTCCTTGCGGTGGTTGCGTTCCACCTGGTCAGAACCGGACCGTTCGGATTTCCGCTTCGCGTGGATATCGGTGGCGGGTTTCTTGGCAATCACCTCGCTGACCGGTTTGCGGGAGCTGGAATCTCCGGCGGGTTTGCGGCTGATCTGATCCGTCGGTATCGGATCCTTCTCCTTGCGTCCCGTTTTTTCGACACGATCCGTCGGGGCATCCTTGCGGATCCCTTTCTCATGACGTTCAGTGATCGGTTTGTCGGGGCGTTTGGCCATGGTGGACCGTGGGTTTACGCGTTTGCGGCACCATTGGGAAGGGCTGATCTGATTTGTCCGGCCACCGCGGCGATGGCTTCAGTGACACGCCCGGGATCTTTGCCCCCGGCCTGGGCGAAGTCCGGCTTCCCGCCACCGCCGCCACCGACGATGGGCGCCAGGGCGCTGATCAACTTGCCCGCGGCCAAGCCCCGAGCGATGAGATCCGGAGTTACGGCGGCGACCAGACCCACTTTTCCTTCGGCCACCGAGGCGAGGATGACGCACAGGCTGGGGCGCTTTGCCTTGAGGGTTTCCGCCAGGGTGCGCAGAGCTTTGCCGTCCAGGTCGGGAACCACCGCCGCAAGGACGGGAGCGCCCTGGATAGTCACCACCTGGGTCAGCAACTCATCTGCCATGCCCAGGGCGGCGGCGGCGGCCTGCTGCTCCTGGGTTTTGCGCAGGCGCTTCAGCTCCTCTTGTAGGCTGACCACCCGGCCCAGAAGATCGCCGATCATGGTCGGCGACGGAATTTTCAGGCGGCGGGACAGCTCGCCAACGTCTTGGACCAGCTGTTCGATCCGGCCCGGCAGTTCCTTGCGGGTTGCCTTGAACAACCGGCAGAGTTCATCCAGTTGGTGCTGATCCGGGGCGTGGAGGAGACCGACGGCCCGGCCGCAGGCCTCCACCACCAGGCGTTCTTCCTCGGCGAGGGCGAGAGCGGCGGTTCCGGCCACGGCAGTGATCCGGCGAATGCCCGCCGAGCTGGCCCCTTCGCCGATGATTCGGAAGGCGGCGATGTCGGCGGTGCTGCCCACATGGCAGCCGCCGCAGAATTCCCGGCTGGCCACGGCTCCATTGCTGTGGGAGCCTTCGGTTCCCACGGTGAAAGCACCCATGGTGACGACCCGGACCTCAGTGCCGTATTTTTCGCCGAATTGGGCCTTGGCCCCCAGTTTCTTGGCTTCGTCTAGGGGGATGACCCGGACATCCACGGGATGGCGGGCGGCGATCTGGGCATTCACCCAGTGTTCCACTTGGGCTAGCTGTTCTTTCGAGGGGGCGCCGGGGTTGTTGTAGTCGAACCGCAATTCGCCTGGGGACACCTTGGAGCCCTGCTGCTCAATGTGGTCACCCAGGATGTTGGTCAGGGCGCTGTGGAGCAGATGGGTGGCGCTGTGGTGGCGGGTGGTGGCGGTGCGCGCAATGACGTCAACCGCGGCGATGGCGGCTCCGGGCTTGGCAATGCCGCTGGTGACCTCGCCAAAATGGATGACCAGGCCTTCATCTTTTTGGGTGTCGGTAATCCGGATGGTGAAATCCGGGCCTGTGATCGTGCCTATGTCCCCGACCTGGCCACCGCTTTCGGCGTAGAACGGGGTGCCCTGGAGGGCCAAGCGCACCTTGGTGCCGGTGGTCGCGCTGGCGACTTCCTTGCCGCCGGCTTCCAGCAGGGTGATGGTGGTGCTGATGGCCAGATCGCCGTAACCGACGAAGGGAGTCGCCCCCAGACGGGGCTTGGCCTCTTGCAGCGCCGTGGTGGTGAACACGTCGATGGACTTGCTGTTGCTAACCCGGGTGTGTTCATCCCAGCGCAGCTGGAAGCGGGTCTCATCCAGGGTCAGGCCTTCAGCCCCAGCCAGTTCGGCGATGACTTCTTTCGGGAAACCGTGGGTGGTCACCAGCTCAAAGGCATCGTCGCCGGAGAACACCGTGCCGCCCCGCTGGCGCTCCAGGCTCTTCTGGAACAGGTCCAGGCCCTTGTGGAGGGTCCGGCGGAACAGCTGCTCTTCGGCCTTGAGGGTGTCCCGGGCCAGGTCTTGGCGCTTCACGAGCCCTGGGTAGTCGTGGCCCATGGCCGCAACCACCGCAGGCACCACGTCGTGGAGTCGGGCATCTTCGACGCCCAGCTTAGCCAGATCCAGGGTCGCCCGGCGGATCAGTCGGCGCACGATGTAGCCGCGATCGCTGTTGCTCGGCAGGGCGCCATCGGCGATGCAGAAACTGACCGCGCGCACGTGATCAGCAATCCGGCGAAGGAGGGCGTTTTGCTCCGCGGCAGCAGTTTTTGCCCCCAGGGGGGCCGTGGGATCGTAGGTCTTGCCCGATACCGCCACCACTTGGCGGATGATGGTCTGGAACAGGTCGATGTCGAAGTTGTTGTAGACGCCCTGCATCACCGCCGCGAGACGTTCCAGGCCGGAGCCGGTGTCGATGTTCGTGCGGCCCAGGTTTTCCAGGTTGGGCGTGCCGTCGGCGTTGGGCTTGCGGACATTGAATTGAGGGAACACCAGGTTCCAGATTTCCACAAAACGACCGGTGGAACTGGTGAGATTGTCATTCGGATCATTATTGATCCGGTGGTCGTAAAAGATTTCTGAGCAACAACCGCCCGGGCCTTCGGGACCTTGGCTAGGGGCGTCCGCGGGCCAAAAGTTGTCGCTATCCCCCAGTTTGAAGATCCGCTCCGCCGGGATGCCGATCTCGTCGCGCCAAATTCGGTAGGCTTCGTCGTCAATCCGGTGGACCGAGATGGACAAGCGTTCTTTATCGATCTTCAGGACTTCGGTGAGGAATTCCCAGGCCCAGGCGATGGTTTCCCGTTTGAAGTAGTCGTTGAACGAGAAATTGCCCAGCATCTCGAAGAACGTGTGGTGCCGGGCGGTCCGGCCGACGTTCAGGATGTCATTGGTGCGGATGCACTTTTGGCTGGTGGTCGCGCGGGTGAACGGATGGGTACCCCGGCCCAGGAACATGTCCTTGAACTGGGACATGCCGGCAACGGTAAACAACGTGGTCGGATCGTTTTCCGGGACCAGTGAAGCGCTGGGATATCGGATGCAACCTTTTGCCGCGAAGAAGGATAAATAGGCTTCGCGGATCTCGGCAGTGGTGAACAGTCGGGACATGGAGGGCTTCCAGAAAAAAATGGTCGGAACGACAGGATTCGGACCTGCGACCTCTTGCGCCCAAGGCAAGCGCTCTACCAGGCTGAGCTACGTTCCGGTCTTGCGGGGAAGTATGATGTCGAGCTTCTGCTCTGCGTCCAGCGCTCGGTCCTTGTCGGGACAAAGTCCGGTCGTCCGGTCGTCAAGCCAAAGGATTCTTTACCGGCGCATGTGGGGTAAATCGTTTCAGGCGGACGAGAGTATAGCCCTGGTCACGTCGTTCGGCGTGCCAGGAAAGACCGCAATTCTGGGCCAGGAAGGGCAATTCTTCTTCCAGGGTGGTGCGTGGGTCTGAGAGCAGGGCCAGGCCTTCAGGTGCCAGGCTGGAGGCAAGGCTGGCCAGGAGCGCGGGGTGGAAGGCGGCCCGGTAGAGGATATCGCCCCCGAGGATCAGATCGTACGGGCCATCCGGCAGGGGAGTGCCCCAGACATGGAGACGGGTGTCTGCTCCGGGAAGGGCGATCTGGACTGCGGCCAAAGCGGCGGGATCGCCGTCGCAGAACACCACGTTTGCACCGCCGGCAGTCATCAGGCTTCGACCGCAGATTCCGGCGCCGCATCCCAGATCCGCACAGCGCAGGGCACCGGGTGGCCAGGGAATGAGTCGGGGTAGCTCCCTGGCCAGATGGGAGCCGCCCGGCCACGTGTAGATCCCGGTTCCGTCCATGACGGTCAACGTGGCGTCATCAGACCGTGGTGGGCGGGAACGCTGCCCTGGTAAGGAATCACTTCCACCAGGTGGCCCGCGGTCAGTTCCTGATCCGCGGGAAGCACCACGAGGCAATCCCCAGAGGCGGCGGCGATCAGGTCGCCGCTTCCGTGCCAGGGGATGATGGAGACCCCGTCCGCGTCCCGTCGGCCGGGGAGAAACCGATCTCGTTTGCCGGTCGGCGTCGAATCACGGAGAGGTAGACGCAAGGGCGGCACCGCCAGACTGCCCTGGAGACGGTCCAACAAGGGCAGTAAAAACAGGTGGGCGGTGGTCAGTACGCTTACCGGGTTGCCCGGCAAACCGACCAGCAGTTTTCCATCACCCCGGCGGGCGAGGTAGACGGGCTTTCCCGGTTGGATGGCCACCTGGTGGAAAATGGTGGTGAATCCCAGGGAAGTGGCGAGCACTGGAACCAAATCCCGATCGCCGGCGCTGACGCCACCGGTGGTGACGATCACCTCGGCATGTTCCAAGGCCCAGACCATCGTCGCCCGGAGTTCCACCCCGTCATCGCTGGCATGGCCGATGGTGGCTTGGAGCCCCAGGTTGGCAGCCAGGGCTTCAAGAAATGGTCCATTCGAGTCGGTAATGCTGGCGTCGGTGCCGCCACCGACCTCATCCCCGGTGATGATCACTCCCAGGCGGGGTCGCTTCCATACCCAAAGTCGGGTGGCGCCCGCCATGCCCGCCAGGGAGACCGTCACCGGGGATAGCCGGGTACCCGCTGCAAGGACGACCGCTCCCTGGCGGCCATCTTCACCTTTCCAGGCGATGTTTCGCCCTGGGATTAGGGCGGAGGTATCGGTGATGGTCACTGCGGGCAAGGGGGCCCGGGGATCGGTGAGCCCGACCACCAGATTGCCATGCCGATTGGCTTGATCGGTTTTTTCAAAAGGAATGACCGTGGTTCCCGGCGGACAGGGGGCCCCGGTCATGATCCGCACGGCCTGCCCGGGAAGGACTGGTTGCCCGAAGCGCTGCCCAGCCGGAACGGAGGCGATCACTGGAAAAGTGGTGCGGTTCCCTTCCAGAGCTACCGCAAACCCATCCATGGTGGCACGGTCAAAGGGAGGCAGATCCCGATCCAGGTACACGTCAGCCGCAAGAACCCGGCCGATGGCCTGACCAAGGGGAATGTTTTCGGCCGTCGGGGCGATGGGCAGATCGCTGATCCGGCGCAAAGCCTCTGCATAGGGGATCATGGGTCGTAGCGGATCCCCAGACCTGTGGGAATCAAGCCCATAATAAACCCCGCCTTGCAACCAAGGACGGGGCACAGGCAGATGTCAGTCGGGGTGGTTCAGCAGGTCTTGCGGGGCTTGGTCTTGTAGTCTTTGATCCGGCGAGACAGGTCTTCAAACCCGGCCCGGCCCAGCTGGGCGAACATCGCTGCCTTATTGTGTTCGACGGCGGGCTGGTCGAAGGGGTTGATGCCGTACAGTTCCGCGCTCATGGCGGTGGACAGCTGGAACAGGTAGATCAAACCGCCAACGTGGGTTTCGTCCACCGCATCCAGGTGCAGGGTCATATTCGGCCGGCCGGCGGCGGTCATGTGCTGTTCCGCGGCCCAGTAGCCGTGGGTCAGCAGGCTGCCGAGTTCCAGATCCTTGAGGTAGGTCGAAGCCTCGATCTTGGGGTAGCTGCCGGGGATCGGAGCGGTGGCGCCATGATCCTTCACCGCCATGAAAGTGGTGACTTTGTCGAACGGACCTTCGGCGAACAGCTGTTCCTGACCGTGGAGATCGTAGCTGCCCCGGGCGCTCACCGGGCTGGGGCCGACATGGACCGCCTTCCCCTTGCGGTTGAGCATTTTGCCCAAGCTGACCGAGCAAAAGTGGTCGTACCAGCGGCCGACCTCGTGGAGCCGGTCGTTGAAGCTGAAGGTGACGTGCATCGTCTTCCGGCGCTTGCGAGTCAGCAGGTAGTGGACCAGGGAGTGCATGTACGCCGGATTCTTGTAAGGATCGCCGTGGCGGCAGCGGGCATCCATGTCGGCAGCGCCCTTCAGCAGGTTCTCCACGGAGAGCCCGACCAGGCCGGCGGTGAACAGGCCCTGGTTGCCCAGCAGGCCGTAGCGACCGGTCAGATTCGCCGGAATTGGCAGGATGTCGATTTTTTCAGCCTTGGCGATCTCGGCCAGGGGGGATTTCTCCCGGTCGGTGCTGATCACCACCTGGGCGGTGAGGGCCGTTTTGCCGACTTTCTTTTTCAGGGCGTCAGCCACCAGCAGGTACAGGGCCATGGTTTCGGCGGTGACGCCGGAACGGCCGACGATCTGAAACAGGGTCTTCTTGAGGTCGACGGTTTCCAGTAGATCCGCGAGGCTCCGGGGATCGGCATTGTCGAGGATGAACACCCGGGGGGCGTTCTTACGGACCTTTGGATCCAGCAGGTTGTGGTGGCGATGGGCCAGGGCCCCCACCAGAGTGCGGGCGGCCAGGGCGCTGCCGCCGACACCGACCACCACCAGGTTCTCCCATTTGCCTTGGTGCTTTTTAAGCTGGGCCTTCAGTTCGGCCTGGTCGTGGTAGGGCAGCTCGAAAAAGCCGCTTTCGCCGCTGGACCGCACCTCTTCGATGTTCTCGTGGTGCTTGGGAAACTTCGCCACCAGGGTATCGACCTCGGACTTGGTCAGGCCATGGGTCGCTCCGATGGATTCGGAAAGACAGTTGGTGAAGTCCAGGGTGATGCTCATAGGTTCGTCCGAAGTCGTTATCAGTTCAAGAGATGTCTAAAAAAAGGAGCGTCATGGCCAACGCCATTGCAAACTGCGCTTGGGGATCGTAGGGGAGCCGCAAGCGGTTTTCAAGGCCAGACAACGCTTGAGATGGTCCAATCACACCTATACGAAAGGGTTCTTGGTCTTTTGCGGCCTGTGGGTCTAGCCGGCTCACCGGGTAGAGACGTCCTACCGGTCAAAACCTGTCCGCCCGTTGCTGGCCCTTGGCAGGCAGCCCGGAACGGGAAATCTTCGTCCATGAATCCCCAGCGCATCCGTCTCACCTTGGTTGATGGCCGCACCGTCTGGTGGCACAAGGGTGGTCAGATTCACACCCTACCCCCGGAATTGGCTCCGATCTGGGTCACCCATTTTAAGCCTGCCATCTTCCAAGCGATGCCGGACGGCGGCATCGTACCCCGGGGGGCGCCAGGGGCCGTTGATATTGCGAAAGTGGAGGCGGTCGAGGAATAACGGGTATGGGCTGAATGCCCAAATGCCCGAAAAATGTGACCTGTCAGCCTTGGGCCTTGAACCAGGCGATGACCTGGTCCTGCTCCCCGGCCGTCAGTCCGGCGTAGCAGGGAATTGAAAGGACGCCCCGGAAAAATGCGTCGGCCTGGGCCAGGGTTGAGCCCCGGCGGGCGGGAGAGAGCACCGGATGGTGGTGCAAGGGCATATAGTGGACCATGAAGGCGATGCCGGCGGTCCGGGCCTTGGCGATGGTGGTGGTCCGGGTCAGGCCAACGGCGGCGAAGTCGCATTGCACCGAGGCCAGGTGCCAGAACGGGCGTTGTCCGGGGGCGGGGGTCGGGGCCTTGACCCAGGCGGGCAGTTCCGCCTGGTAACGGGCGATCTGGGCCGCCCGTTCCGCCTTGAACCGTTCCAGCTTCGCGCATTGGCTGGCCCCCAGGGCGCAGTTGATGTCCGACAGGCGTTCGTTGGTGGCGGGCTGGTGGAATTCGTGGTACCAGGCACCTTCGGTGCCCGCCAGGTCGCCGGCGAAACCATCGCGCTGGATTCCGTGGTGGCGCAGGGTGCGAACCCGGGCGGCCAGGGCGCCGTCATTGGTGACCACCGCGCCGCCTTCCCCCGAAGTGATGTTCTTCACCGGGTGGAACGACAGGATCGTGCCTTCGCTGTGCCGGCAGTCCCCGGCCCGCTCCCCGGTGTCGGTGGTGGAGCCGAAGGCGTGGGCGGCATCGTCCAGCAGGCGGATGCCCTTGCGCCGACAGACCGCGGCGATCCCCGCCAGGTCGCACAGGCGGCCGGCGAAATGCACAGGAACGACCCAGTCCAGGCGTTCGGGACAGGCGTCCAGGATTTCCGGAGTCAGGCAGCCCGTGGCCGGGTCGACGTCCAGGAGGACGATTTCGGCCCCCAGGAGCATCGCCTGGCTGGCGGTGGCGACGAAGGTCACCGCCGGGACGCCGACTTTTTGCCCGGCTCGGATGCCGGCAGCCTGGTACAGCAGCTTCAAGGCGCTGGTCC
>CANIXE010000021.1 GCA_947470885.1 Planctomycetota bacterium | reverse complement strand
TGGCTGAGAAGGGCCAATTGCTTGACCCGCTGGATGTCCTCCGGGGCGTTGGTGAGGGTGATGGCCGCTTCCAGGTGGCCTGATGCGGCCTGGAGATCCCCGGCTGCGGCCAAGTCCTCGGCCTTGCGGCGCAACTCGGCAGCCCGTTGCACTTGGTCTGCCGCCACCCGCTGGGCGATGAGTTTCAGCTCCAGGGCCGCCTGACGGCCAGCGATCCGCTGGTACAGGACCGGAATTGCCGGATTGGCTGGATCCAGAATCAGGGCTGCCTGGCACATCTCCAGAGCTTCCCGGAAGTCCCGTTGCCGTCCCGGATCTTCGCCGGGATCATCCAGCCGGGCGGTGGCCTCGGCTTTGCGCCGGGTGCTTTCCGCCTCGGCCTGGCGCTGGCGCATGGCCTCAACCTCGGCCCGTTGGCGGAGACCATCTTTGCAGCGTTCCAGGCCGGTGGCCGCGGTGCGGTCGGCGGGATCACGGTCCAGGAGGCGTTCAAACGCGCTTCGGGCCTTGTCCAGGGCTCCGGACAGCTCCAAATCCGCCGCCTTGTGGTGGAGGGCGATCCGCTGCTGGCGTTCGGCGCGCACGGCTTGGATCTGCCAGATCCCCAGACCGATGGCCCCCACCAGGAGGGTGCCTGCCACTGCAGCCAGGCCCCGTCGGTGGCGGGCGCAGGTGCGGAGCATGGCATCGACGGGGGTTTCCCGCCAGGCCTCCACCGCCTCGCCGGCGAGGAACCGGCGGAGATCCTCGCTTAGGGCTCCGGCATCAGGATAGCGCCGCTCTGGTTGGAGGGCCATGGCCCGGTGGACGATGGCGATCAAGCGCTTTGGCAGGCGCTGGGCCAGGGGTTGCTGGTCCAGGGGTTTCCAGTTGCCAGTGGCAGCCATTTTGATCGTGGCCAGGGAGTCCTGGGTCGCGTAGGGCGAACAGCCGGCGAGGATCTGGTACAGGACCACCCCAAGACTGTACACATCACAGCGCACAGTGACGGCCTTGCCCAGGGCCTGTTCCGGGCTCATGGTCGCCGGGGTGCCCACCGCGCAGTCGGGGCCGGTCTGGTTGGGATCACCGTCGGTGGTCACCACCGGCATCGGGTGGCTGTCGTCCTCCTCCTCCACCGATCCGGACTTGCCCAAGACCTTGGCCAGGCCCCAGTCGAGGACCAGGACCTCGCCGAACCGTCCGACCATGATGTTGCGCAATTTCAGGTCCCGGTGGACCACCCCCCGGCTATGGGCAAAGGCCATGGTGTCGCAGACCCGGGAAAAAACCTGAATCAGCTCCACCCGGCGGGCTGGGGTGCGCTGGGGCGCGGGTTCCTGCTCCAAGAGATCGGCGAGGGTGATTCCGTCGATCCGTTTCATCGCATAGAAGGTCGAACCGTCGGTGAGGACACCGATGTCGTGGACCGGGACGATGCCCGGATGCTCCAACTGGGCGGTGATCTGGGCTTCATGGATGAAGCGTTGCTGGTCTTCGGGATTGGTGGTGCGCCGGTGGAGGGTCTTGAGGGCGACCTCCCGGCGGCAGTCCGTGTCTTCGGCGGACACCACCAGGCCTTGGGATCCCTGGCCCAGGGGGCCGATCACCCGGAAGCGGGGCTTGCCGGAATCGGTGGCGGCGTTTCGCCAGGAGGCGATGGCCTGGGCAAAGGTGCCACCGTAGTTGATCATCCGCGAAGAGGTGGCCGAAGGCGCCACCTTGTGGGTGGAATCGGTGGCGTTGGCGGAGAACGGCGAGGGGGCGGTCATGACTGCCGGCGGGCAGGCAAGGCGCGGCGCATCAGGACGACGCAGGCCGTTGACATGGCGGGATTGTGGGGCTGGCCAGGGATCGGGGAAGCGCTACCCACCCTTGCTTGCTTTATCCGCTTAGACTTGGGGTCGGTCTGGAAGGATGCTGTGAATTCAGCGCCGGGGCCGCCGTTGCTTCAATTGGTCCAGGGCGCTGCTGAGGCCCTGGCCGGTGTCCGGCGGAGTTGCCCCAGGGGGCGGTGCCGTCGTGGCCACGGTGGCGGGCAGGGACGCGGGGGGATTCCCGGGAGAAGGCACGACAGGAGCCGTCGTCCGCCGGCGGGGCCAGGAGGTCCGCCAGGTCCAGCGGGCCGGCCAGCGCATCGAGGGCAAGGGAATGCCCCCGGTGCGTCGCCAGGCGATCTCCCCCACTAGCAGGGCTAGGGCGGTGGTCAGCAACCAGGGCAGCCAGGGCACGGGCAGACCGGGGCTGGGGGGATTGGCGAACAGCCTGGTCAGATCGCTGCGCACCTTGCCGCCCCCCGCCGCCGCCAGGCCGGCGAGGATCCGTTCCCCGGTGGGCAGGCCCAGACGGGGGGCGGCCTCCGCCGGGTAGGGTAGGCACAGGGCCGGGCCGATCACCGCGCTGCCGGCCACCTGGGCCGCCGGCAAAATCACCCGTTCATCCAGGTCCACCCGGGCCCGCCAGGTCAGGGGACCGGTGCGTTCCCAGGCGGCCCGGCCCGCGGGGCGGCCATCGGCATCCACCAGGGCGACCCCGGGTTCCACCACCGCGTCCGCCTGTTCCGGGTCCAACTCCAGGGTCAGCACCGCGCTACGTCCCACCCGCTCGGCGCTGAGGGTGCCCGGGGTGGCGGTGCCCTCGCCGGCGGCCCAGCGCACCAGGCCGGACATCAGGGGAGCATAGCCCGGCCAGGCGGTCAGGGCCGGGGCGTCCGCCGCCAGGGGTAGGGCGATGCTCCGGCCAGTGCCGATCCGCCAGCTCGCCAGGGCCGGGCCTTCCGGATCCCCGGGCAGCCAGGCGTGGACCTGGGCCCGTTCCCGGGGGTAGGTCAGATTGAAGCCAGCCACCGTCGGCCAGGGATCGTGGCCAAAGCGGGGCAGCAGAAGATCCAGGCCGGGGCGGCGGACCACGGTGGTGGCCTGGTCGACCCAGGCGGTGCGGGCGATCAGCAGGGTCTCTTGGGCGAACAGCCGGGGCAGGTCATCGACCTTCTCGGCGAACGAGATTCGCCCACCCCCCAGCTTGGCCACGTCCTTCAGGAATTCCGCATCGCTGTCCTGGGGGGTGCCCATGGCGACGACGCTGACGGTGATCCCCGCGGCCCGATATTTGGCCAGGAGGGTCCGGTAGCTGCCCGGCTCCTCGGCGTCGTTGGCGTCGGCGAATAGCACCAGATGGCGGGTGCCGGAGGTGTTCCGCAGTAGTTCCGCGCCGGCGGCCTCCAACGCGGTGCAGACGTAAATGCCGCCGCCCTGGGAGCGGATGCCCCGGACCTTGCGGATCATCCCCTGGGGGTCGGTCACCGGGCTGAGGGGGATGATGATGTGGGGTTCGCTGTCCACCGCGTGGACCGCCACCTGGTCCCGGGGCCCCAGCAGACCGATGGCGGCACAGGCCCCCTCGTCCGCCAGGTCCATCTTGGTCCGTCCGCCGCCGATGCTGACGCCCATCGAACCGCTGCGATCCAGGGTGATGGCCATGGCCACCGCCATTTTTCGATGCTCGTCCCGGATTTCCATGGTCACCGGGAGAACGCGTTCCACCGCGCTTTTGTGGTAGCCACCGACCCCGAAGGACCGCCGACCGCCGGTGAGCACCAGGCCGCCCCCCAGGTGTTCGACCCAGTCGGCCACGGCCTCCAGGCCAGCGCCGCCTAGGCGGTCAGCCGGAACTTGCTCCAGCACCAGGGCCTGAACCCCGGCCAGATCGCTGAGGCTCAACGGCCCTTCCGCCCGGGTGCGGACCCGCAGGCCGGCGGCGGTCAACGCATTGGTCAGGCTGCCCGGGGAACCGTCGCCCCCCACCACCAGTACGGGTTCGCCGCCGCTGACCCGCAGGGCGGCCCGGGCCTTGTTATTGGCCGGCCGGGCATCATCGGCGGCATCCAGCTCAACGGTGTATTCCGTCAGCCGGGCCCGGGGCGGCCGGTCAGCAAAAGTCACCGTCACCGGTTGGCCGGGCAGCAGTTCCGCGGTGCCCTCCGCCAGCACGGTCTCGCCCCGGCGGATCTTCCAGGTGCGGGATTCCGCCCGGTCGCTCAGCAGCCGGGCGGCACCCAGAAAACTTTCCCCCAGGCGCAGGCTGGCGGGCAGTTCCACCCCCAGCACCGCCCGGTCGGCGCTGCCCGGCAGGGATTCCCCCAGTACATCCAGGGGGATGCCCCCCAGGGCCAAGGCAGCGGCCTGGGCCCGGGCATCCGGCCCGGTGTCCTCGCCGTCGCTGATGAGCACGACCCGGCCGGTGCGCCCGGGGGGCAGCAGAGCCCGGGCGCTGGCCAGGCCCCGGCCCAGATCGCTGGCGTCCTCGGGGATGGGCGTGCCGAAACCCTCGGGAATGCCGTCTTCTTGGGGGGCCTGGATTACCGCCGAGCCCCGGCCCACCAGCACCACACCCAGGCGATCGCCCTGGCGGCGCTGCTCCGCGGCCCGGCGCAGGTATTCCCCCTGACGGGCCCGGAGATCCCCCAGGCTGGAGGAACGGTCGAGGACCAGGATCACATCGCTGCCCCCATGGCCGTTCTCCCACACCGGGCCGCAGGCGGCCAGGACCAGCAGGCCTAGGACCAGCGCCCGCAGCCGGGCGCCCGGGCCGTTGCGCAGGAAGCGCCACCACGCCCAGACAGCGGGAACCAGCAGCGCCACAGCCCAGGGGAGGAGGAAGCTCACGGGCTTGGGGGGGTCATGCAGGGGAAAGGAACGCGGAAAGCCAAGCGGCGACCATTCCACGCCGAGGTTTGGATCGCCCATTGGGAGCGCCGAGCGCCAGCGCGGCCTCGGGGCGATGCCGCAGGTGGGATCAACGTCAGTCGTTTTTGCGGACGCAACCGAGGCCGAGCTGGCGCTCGGCGCTCCGGAAGCCAGCCGCGGACCGCGTTGAGATCAACGCTCATCGGGCCCAGCGTCGGCTCACGGCTGGGCCACCAGCAGGCGCAGGCCGAGTTGATCCGTTAGGGGACCGCCCATGGCCTGATCGTTGGCCTGGGCCAACCAGGGTCCGGCGGCGGCCGGGACCAGGGTGGTGGTCATGGGCGCCAGGGGCACCGAACCGCCGGCGGTGGACAGGGTGCCGTGGCCCCCCAGGCAGGTGACGATGGCGCAGCGTCCGCCGCCGCCCCCGGCCAGGCGCTGGCCCCGGCGTTCTTCCACCCGGAAATATTGGCATTCCGCCAGGGAACGGATGGTCCCGCCGGCGGGATGGGGCCGTTCGCTGGACACCACCGCGCCCGCGGAAGGGGCGGCGAAATCGATGGTGGCCAGGGATTCCTGGACGTGGAGCTGGCGGGGTTTGCCGTCCAGGCCGACCCGGCCCCAGTCGTCCACCCGGAACGTCACATCGCAGGTCTGCTGGACCTCGTACAGCAGGCAGCCCTTGCCCAGGGCATGGACGGTGCGCGCCGGGATGAAGAAGAAGTCCCCATCCTTGGTGGCATGGCTAATGAGGGTCTTGGCCACCTGGCCGGCGCTACGGGCGGCCTCGAACGAGGCGGCGGTGGTTCCCGGTTGGGTGCCGACGAATAGTTCACCGCCATCCCCCAGCAGGAACCAACACTCGGTCTTGCCCCGGGTGCCGACCCCCAGGCTCTTGGCTAGGGCGTCATCGGGATGGACCTGGACCGACAGGCGGTCATTGGCGTCGATCAGCTTCACCAGCAGGGGGAATTCCCCGCCGTCCCAGGTTTCGCCCACCAATTCCCGGCCATGGGCGGCGGTCAGTTCCCGGAGGGTCTTCCCGGCCAGGGGTCCGCTGGCGACCACGCTCATCCCCCGGCTATGGTCCGCCAGATCCCAGCTTTCCCCGATCGGCCCCCCGGGCAGATCCTTCCGCCAGGTGGCCATGGCCCGGCCACCCCAGACGAGGGTGTGGTAAACGGGGGTGAATTGAAGTGGGGTGTCGAGGAGGTTGGGCATGGTGGGTAATGTTGAATGCTCGAATGCTCGAATGCTCGAATGCTCGAATGCTCGAATGCTCGAATGCTCGAATGCTCGAATGCTCGAATGCTCGAATGACGCGGTGCGGGAGTGTAAAGCGGGCTCGGTGCAGGCAGCGGATGCTCAAACCCTCGGCGGAAATGCCAGCCACGAATGACGCACGTCCGCACTCGCAAGCCCGACCCGCTGCTCAAGCATTCGAGCATTCGAGCATTCGAGCATTCATCATTTCCCCAAGAGGGCATTCATCATTTCAACTTGAGCTTTCGCCGCGTCTTTCGCAAAGCCGTCACCTGGGCCCTGATCTTCACATGTTTCTGCCCGTCCTGACGGAGAAAATAGGCGAGAGTCCCGGCCATGGCGAGGATGCCGATGGAGAAGATCCAGGTGGCCCAGCCGAATTCATAGCGGGGAGGCGGGGGCACGGGCATCCAGCCGGTGGTGGCGAAGACGAACGGATAGACCCGGTCGCTCTGGCGTTGCACACCGTTGCGTCGATCCCGATCCCGGTCCTCGGGGACGGGGATGGCGCGGAATTTGAAGAACCGCCCTTCGCAGGTCAGAACCTCGCCTTTCGCGGGGAGGGGTTGGTCGGTGAGGGCGGCCAATTCATAGAGGCGGAGAATCTGGCTTTTGAACACCGTCTTGCCGTCCTGGATTTCGGTGACCTGACCGAAATCCCGGTTCCACATCAAGACCCGGACCACCCGGGATAGGCCGTAGGGCCGGTCCCGGGCGACTCCATCATCCACCCAGGCACGAATGACGTGGCCGGTGATCGTGTAACGCTTGGCCCGGTGGGCGGTGGGATCCTGGTGGATGTCGTTGGCCCGGAGGTTGCCGTTGGCCGCCGGTCCAGGATCGATCACCCGATCGGTGGCGATCTGGCCCAGCAACTGATAATAGGGTCGGGTTTCTAGAACGGTCCGTTCATCACTGACTTCGCTGAACACATCTTTGGTCAGGCCCGGGAACTGACCCCGGAATTCCTCCCCATGTTCCGGGTCCGTGGGGGCCTGGTTGGGGATGGATTCCCGCACCAGGCGGGCAGCCACCAAGGGCGTGGTCAGGGTCTTGGCGGGATTGCCCGCGGGGACTTCGGCGGATCCCAGGTAGCGACCGAGTACCGTGATCTCCCGGCCGATGGGTATTTTCCCGGCATCCTCGGGAGCCAGAACCTGGACAAACTGACCTTCGTCCATGGCCACGGCCAGGCGTTGCCAGGTTCGTCCACCCACCACGGGGGCAGCAACGCTGTCTTCCAGTCGACCACTGAGGACCACGGCGGAACCCTGGCGGGCACCGTTCTGGAGCAGGTCCCGGGCGGTGACCCGTTGGATGATGGGGGGTGTGGTGCGGTCGCCGGCCAGCAATTTTTCCGCCCAGGCCAGGGTGGTGGCATCCACCTCGTCGCCGTGGCGCACGGTGGCCTGGCTGGCCAGCAGTTCGGCAACATCCTGTTCTTCGGCCACGATCTTCGCCTGGTCCGGTAGGGGGGCGACCTCGTTGAGGTGCAGAGGTGGCATGGGTGCCAGGGGGATTTCCTGGATCTCCGGTTCCAGGCTGCCCACGGGAATGCTTTCAGCGTACTTGATCGCCCCTTGGATCAGCGCCCCGAGGATGAACAGCAACAGGGGCAGCATCACCAACAGACGCCACTCCCGGCGCTGCATCTGTCGCCGGGAGCGATGGAGCTTGCGGTCCAGGGTGAAGGCCGGGACTGGACCCTTGTCGGGATTGAGACGCATCAGAACTGCCTCGAGAGGAGGGCGGTAGTCAGAAAGATCACCAGCGCCATCCGCTGGTCTGGTCGGCACCACTGATCAGCACCGTGCCATCCGGGGCCACGGCCAATTGATCGAGACGGCCCAGGCCCAGGGCGGTGCGATCCTTGGCGGCAAGGGGCGTCAAGGCGCCGGTGGTGAAATCGAGCACTTGCAGATCGTTTCGGCTGTCATCCAGGATGTAGAGCCGATTCTGCCGATCGCAATCCAGGCCGACCACACTGCGGAACTGACCAGGCGCGTTGCCCTTGCTTCCTCCGCTGGCGGCGAAGGTCCCGGTTTTGGCGGTTTGATCCAGGGTGAACTGTTTGAGATCGTAATTGTAGGAATCGTAAACCCAGCAGCGGCTGCCGTCGGGACTGACCGCGATCCGTTCCGGATCGTACAGACCATCCGCCTGCTTGCCCTTATGGCCGAAGGTGAACAGCAGCGAACCATCCGGGGCAAACACCGTGACCCGGTAGGTGCCTGCATCCAGGACATAGGTCCGGCCGGCTTCGTCCAGGGTCAGGTCCACCGGATCCTTCAGGGAGCCAGGGGCTTCGCCAGCTTGGCTGAAGGTGGCAGGGGGTTTGGCCGGATCCTGGGGATTGAAGCGATGGATGGCGTTGCGACCGGCGTCGAGGACGGCCAAGGCGCTGCCATCTGGAGCGCAGGCGATGGCCTTGGGTTTAGCCAGGGTACCACCCACCTGCTCCCGGGCGCCAAGTTTGCCCACCAGCCAACCTTCCGTGTCCAGCATCAGCACCGTCCCGGCGGCGGCATCCAGGGCGAAGGTTCGACCCTGACCGTCGCAGGCCCGCCCGCTGCCTTGGTGGAGCTTCCCACCCCGCACGCCGCTGAGGGCGAGTTCCCGGTCATAGCGGGCGATCAGGCCGGACTCCGGATAGCTGACGTAGCTTTCCCCCGCGCCATCCACCCAGACGGCCCCGGCCTTGCCGGGATCCAGGACGCCCAATCGTCCCAGGTCGGCGGGGACCGTCCCTCCCCCCGGAATCTCCAAACGGCCGCTGGTCCGGAGGACCAGGATTTTGCGCAGGGGATGCACCGCCAGGCCCAAGGCCGGATCGTTGGGCTCGTTGGCCAGGGGCAGGGGATCCAGGCGGCGGAGGAAGCGGTCGAAACGCTGGACCGATTGGGTGCCGGCGTCGAGGACGAAAATGGTGCCGTCCACCCCCAGGGCCACGCCCATCGGGGCGATGAAACCGCCCGCCCCTGGCCCGCCCAGGCGGCAGCGCAGTCGCCCGTCCGCCTCATGGACCAGCACTCCGCCGGCGGCGGTGTCGGTGATGAAGGCCGTGCCGTCGGGTGCCACGGCGAAGCCGGTGGGTTTCTCGCAGGCGCCATAGGACCGCTTGACGGCCAGGTCAGGGCCAAGAACCAGAACCTGGCCCTTGGCCCCATCGAGGATGTGGAGATCAGGGCCGACGCTGAGGAGGGCAACCGGTTTTTTCGGTACCTGGTCCACGGCAATGCCCAGAATTTCCGCGCCGGTCCAACCCGGGGCGAAGCGCACCAGGGAGGCGCTGCCCAAGGCCGGGGCATCGGTGATTCCTAACCAGCGGCCGTCGGTGCTCCGGGACAATTGGCGTACGGCCGGTTCCTGGTCGCCGCCCCAGCGCCCATAGGGCCGCAGGTCCCCGGCCTGGTCCCCAGGGGCAGTGGTGGACACCCGTAGACGCAGCTTGGCCAGTTGTTCCAGGGGATCCCGGGCCACCCCCACCAATTCCACCGAGCCATCTGCCAGCGGGGCGATCCAGGTTACTTCCGGGACCGTGGTAGTGCGCTCCAGCAGGCGGCCGGAGCGGCCCACGGGACCCTCCAAGGACCAGGAATAGGCCAGGGGATCGCCATCGGGATCCGCCACCACCAGGCGCAGGGACACCGCCGTACCCTGGGCAACGCTGACCGGGATCGGATCCTTCATCAGGGCCGGCGGGGCGTTGGGGGCCGCTTCCTGGGGCATGGGCACGGCGTCCATGCCAGCACCCACGGTCTGGCCGCCGGCGGTCCACACCACCCGGGCGCGGAGACCGTTGGTTCCCCCCAGGTTCTGGATCAGCTGGGCCTTGGCCACCAGGGCCGGGCGGGTGATGATGACCTCGTCGGTGAGGGGATGCTTCTCCACCTGGCCAGGGCCGTAGATCGACAGCATCCGCCCGGGGGCCAGGCCCTGGACCAGGGTTCCGGCCTTGGGGTCGAAGCGGAGGATCACCTCGACACCGGAGGCTCCGGTCTCCACCCGGTCCACCAGGCCCAGGGGCTTTTCCGCAGCACCCAGGGAGGAAGCGATCAGCGCGGGCAAGGACAACAGCGGCAGCAGACGGGAAAGCGGGCGCATGGGCGGCGGTCCAAGGGTGGGGGTCATTGCTGGAGGCGGGCGGCGGCAATGCGCCACCGGCCATTCCGCCGGGCGAGTTCGTAACGGTAGACCAGGGTCCGTTCAGGGTAGACCGCCAGGGCATGGCGCACTGAAACCTGGGCCACCGCCTGCTCGCCGTTCCGGGTAAAGGATTCCAGGGTGCTGGCGAATTTCAGGCCGGCGTAGGGTTTCAGCGCCCCCAGACGGGCGGCGAAGGCGGGATCGTCCACCACCTCAACTAGGGGGCCGCCCTGGGTCACTGCGGCATCCATGTCACCCAGTCCTGCGCTCACGGCAGCCCGGCTGCGCCGGTCCTCCAGCTTCCGCTCCAGCAGGGCTTTTTCCGGGCGGCCCTCGCCGGCTTCCTGAAGAAACCCGGCGAGGGCAGTGGCTAGGCCATCCACCGATTCCTTCAGGTCGTCCAGGCGTTTCGCCAGGGCCTGGGCCTTGGTGCTGCGGGCCAGTTCCAGGGCCTCGGCGATGCGTCGTTCTTCGGCCAGTTCGCTGCGCAGGCGGGCCACGCTGGCACTGGCGGCTGCGGTGATGGCGCTGGTCTTCCCCGCATTGGCGAGGGCGGACAGGGCGACCACCGCCTGTTCTTCGTCCCGGGCGGCGACGGCCTGGCGGACAGCGGCATCTTTGGTCGACAGCTCCTTGGCCAGGCGTTCGGCGGCGGCAGCCAAGGCGGTGGCGCCGGGATGACCAGCTTCGGCGGCGAGGGCTTCCCGGGCGGCCTGGGCCGAGGCCTGTTCATCCCCCACCGCCAGGGCGGCCAGACCCCGGGCCGTCAGGTCTTCGGCCTGCTGGTGCAGTTTGGCCCGGTGTTCCCGCTCGGCGGTGATGGCTTGGCCCAGTTCCTTCGCTCCGGCGACGGTGGCAACGGTCTTCATCGCCAAGGCCATTGCCCGGTCGGCGCCGTCCAGATCCCCGGAGGCCAGGGCGGTGCGGCCGGCCGCGATCTGGCCGGCGGCGACCTGGCGCAGGTCATCCAGGCGTTGGCGGGTCTTGGCCAGAGCCGCCGCATCTCCGTGGAGTCCGGCGGCGGATTTCAGGAGGGTTTCCGCCCCATCCGCATCCCCGGTGTCCTGGGCTGCTTCAGCGGATTTCAATAGGCTGCGCGCTTCGGCCTGGTCAATGGAGGTGCCCCGGGCGGCCCACCGGGGATCGCTGGGCAGGCGCTGGCGTTGTTGCGCCAGAAGCTCACGGGCTTCCCGGAATTTTCCGCCGGCGGCGAGGGCGTCGAGGTTCGCGAAGGCAGAGACGATGGCCGGGTCATCCCCCGGTTTTGGGGCTAGGTCCGGCACCGGCAGAACAGGTGGCTGCGTCGTGGTTTCCGGCGTCTTGGTGAGGGCCGGTGGTTGAGGCGGCGTCGCTTTGGCTGCCGACTCGGTCTCCCGGGGTGCTTCCGGGGGGACCTCGGGAACGATCGGTTCCTGATTTGCCACCGTCGGAGGTGGTGATGGCACGAGCACAGGCGCCGCTCCGGGAGCGAGGAAGAAGGCTGCGGCAACGCCGGCGGCCACCAGGGCAGCGGCTCCGCCACCGACGAGGCCCCAGGAGGGACCTTTGGATTTTCCAGGCCCCTTGAGTCGGCGCAGTTCGGCGGCGGAAATGACCGGCGGTTTGCCGGCCAGCAGGCGTTCCAGGTCCGCCATGAGGGCCACTGCGTCGGGATAGCGGGCCGCGGGATCCTTGGCCAGGCATTTCAGGCACACCGCCTGGACATCCTCAGGAATCGACGCATTGCACAGCCGGAGAATTGGCGGCGGCACGTGGATGTGTTGGTAGATCACTGCGCTGGGGTTGTCGCCGGTGAATGGCAGGACGCCGGTCAGCAGCTCGTACATCGTCACCCCCAGGGCGTAGATGTCGGTCCGCGCATCGCAGCGGTCCCCCCGGCCCTGTTCCGGGCTGAAATAACTGACCGTGCCCATCACCGTGCCGGTCATGGTCAGGCTGTGGCCATCCCCGGCCCCCAGGCGGGCCAGGCCGAAATCCATGATCTTCAACACGCCTTTGCCGGTCACCATCAGATTGGCGGGTTTGATGTCCCGGTGGATGACCCCCAGTTCACTGGCGGCGGCCAGGCCCCGGGCTGCCTGGAGGAGCCATTCCAGGGCCTGTTTCCGTTCCGGCCGACCATGTTTTTTCAGTCGCCGGGAAAGGTCGGAACCTTCCACGTATTCCATGGCGAAGAAATGCTGGCCCTGGTGGATCCCCGCCAGGTAGACCTGGACCACGTGGGGGGAATTCAGCCGGGCCACGGATTTGGCTTCTATCAAGAAGCGATCCCGGAACGAGGGATCCGCCCCCAGGTGGCTGGGCAGGATCTTGATCGCCACTGGCCGGTCGAGGCTGACCTGGCGACCCCGGAATACCGCGCCCATGCCGCCTTTGCCCAACAGGGGGCCGAATTCCACATCACCCCAAATCTCGCCGGGCTTGGGTCCCGAACTCACCACGGTGTCTGGATAGGCCAGCTGGCTGGGGAAGGTCGGCTTGGTGGACGGTGGTCGATCCCCGGATCCAGTGCCCGGTCCATTGCCGTTGCCGCCGGAGGAGACGACGACGGTCATGGTTTCAGTCGTCGTTTCTGGCCGGTGGGGGGACGTCATGGGGGCGGATGCTGGACTGGGGCGGGGTGGGGTCAATCGGCGCCCCGGTCGAGAGCGTCAGCAATCCCCATCGGAAGTGCCCCGACGATGGCCGGTCACGGGATGTTCCGTGGTGGAATTCACGATGAACTTCCCGTGACCCCAGCGCTTTCGATGCCCCGAAGAATGGACGCTTGCCAACCGCCACCGTCTTCATAACTTCCCCTCCCCGCGCAGCCAGACGCGCGGAGATGTCCCGGCCACCGGGAACATGAGAGGGCCTCATAGCTCAGCTGGTAGAGCAGCGGATTGAAAATCCGCGTGTCGTTGGTTCGATTCCGACTGAGGCCACCACAACCCCCGCAGCAATGCGGGGGTTATTGTTTGATCCTGGAAAACGCGATTGAAGCGCCTTGCCTTTGCGCACCACTGGCGTTTCCAGACGCACCATTTGGGTGAACCTAAATCCGGCGATGGTTTCACGCGGAGACGCGGAGGCGCGGAGAAGACCAGAGGTTGAACCAAAAATCGACGTTCACCAGGTGGGTGATCCGTCGATAACGTTGGTTCAGCGCGAAAGAACGGTGTTCTCCG
>CANIXE010000020.1 GCA_947470885.1 Planctomycetota bacterium | reverse complement strand
GTTGGGGCCGACCCGGCGCTGCATGGCCGCGGCGACCTTGCGCTCAATGATCTGGCCCAACCCGGCAATCGCGAGGACCAGGCCCAGGATCGGGCCAGTCCAAATCGCCCCGGCGGCGATGATCAGAGCCAGGGTGGCGGGCAGGCCAAATCCGGCCAGCCAGGCCGCAAAGGCATCGACTCCGAATCCAAAACTCATCGGTCCACCTCAGGCAAGACAATGTCGAGACTGCCGATCACGGTCACAATGTCGGCCATGAATAAACCAGGGCACAGGTATTCCAGCATGCCCACTGCCGCAAATGAGCCGGTGCGGATCTTGATCCGATACGGCATCTTCGACCCGTCGCTCACCAGGTGGTACCCCATCTCACCCCGGGGGGCTTCCGTACGGACGTAGATCTCCCCCGCCGGCGGCTTGCGCAGGACCTTGCTGGCGTCCGACTGCCAGCCTCCCACCGGATCGTCGGCCTTGGCTGCCGCCGGGGGCAGCAGTTCCAGAGCCTTCCGGCAGAGGCGGATGGACTCCTGGATCTCCAGCAGGCGGACGACGAAGCGATCGTAGCTATCCCCCAGGGCACCGTGACGCCCCGCGTAATTCCGACCCACCGGCACCTGGACGTCCAGTTCCCCATAGATGCCGTAGGGCTCGTCCCGGCGCAGGTCAAAATCCACGCCGCTGCCCCTGAGGTTCGGGCCGACCAGGCCCCAAGCGATGGCTTCAGCGGCGCTGATGGTGGCCACCTTGGCGCAGCGGTCCCGGAAGATGGGATTGACGGTGATGAGCTGGCTGAAGCGCTTCATCTCCCGGGACAATTCATCCAGGAAGGTGCCGATTTCCGCCACCGCCGTGGGATGGAGGTCGAAGGCCACACCGCCAATGGTGATGTAGTTGTAGGTCAGGCGCTGGCCGCACAGGCGCTCGAAGATGTCATTGACGGTCTCCCGCTGGGCCAGGCCGTGGAGGAACGGGGTGAATGCCCCGAGGTCCATGGCCGACACCCCCACCGCCACCAGGTGGGAGGAAATGCGGTTCAGTTCCGCCACCAGCACGCGAATGCATTCCCCCCGCCGGGGCACCGGGGCCAGGGCACTGCCCATCAGCTGCTCGGCGGCCACGCAGAAAGCCAGGTTGGCGTTCATCGCGCAGACGTAGTCCACCCGGTCGGTGTAAGGCACGAACTGGGCCCATTCCAGCTTCTCGCCGATCTTCTCGATGGCCCGGTGCAGGTAGCCGATGTCGGGCACGGCCCGGCTGATCACTTCCCCGTCGGTTTCGACGATCAGGCGCAGCACACCGTGGGTCGAGGGGTGATGGGGCCCCATCGACAGGGTCATGCGTTCGCCGTCGAGGGTTTCGGCTTCGATGGTCATGGCGCTGCTTTCGGCGCAGTGGCGGGCGGCGCGGATTCAGAAGCAGCTGCCTTCACCGGTTCCGCCGGCTTGGCGGCGGGCTTGACCGGCTTCTTCTCGGCGACGAACCGCTGACCGTCCCGGAGATGCTGAACCCCATTATATGTGGCCGGATATACGTAGTCACGACGCCCCGGATGTCCGACCCAGTCCGCCGGCAACAGTAAACGCCGGAGGTCAGGGTGGCCGGTGAAACGAATGCCGAACAGATCGTAGGCCTCCCGTTCATGGAACAGGGCCGCCGGCCACAAATCGCTGACCGTGGGGACGGACCCATCGTCCCGGGGAACTTCGACGCTGAGGGTCAGGCGCAGGCGGCGGCTGGTGGAAGCCAGGAAATAGCGGACGCCGATGGCGGCGGCGGCTCCGGGCAGCTCCAGCTGGTCGACGCCGCTGAGGCACATCAGTTGATTGAAGGCGAGTTCGTCCCGGACCATCCGGGCCACGGTGGGCAATTCGCCGGCGGGCACGGTGATGAAACCATCCGGGCGCACGACCAAGCCGGGGAACCGGCTGATCAACGCCGCCGGATCGGCGGTGGGCAAAGCAGGCATCAGCTGTCCTTCCCGGGATGGCTGCCAAATTCGCAGTCGCCGCCGGCGACCACGTGGGGATCCCGGTCCCGGATCCCCGCGGTGCGGTATTTTTTCACCCGGTGACGCAGGGCCATCACCCCGTCGATCAGGGCTTCTGGACGTGGCGGACAGCCGGGGATGTACACATCGATGGGAATCAGCTTGTCGATACCGTTAAGTACCGAGTAGCTGTGCTTACTAAAAGGGCCGCCACTGTTGGCGCAGGAGCCCATGCTCACCACCCAACGAGGCTCGGCCATCTGCTGGTACAACAAATGTGCCCGGCTGGCCATTTTGTGGGTGATCGTGCCGGCGACGATCATCAAGTCAGCCTGCCGGGGCGTGGCCCGGGGGATCATCCCCAGCCGGTCCAAGTCGTAGCGGGGACCGCCGGTCTGCATTAGCTCGATACCGCAGCAGGCGGTGGCAAACAGCAGATAGAATAAGCTGTGCTCCTTGCCCCAGGCAAGAAATTCATCCACCGCCAGGAGGGCAACGCCATCGTCGCCATTGCCAGGGCTCAGGGCTTTATCCGTCATGGCGCACACTCCGATCCCAAACGAAGCCGCCCCGAGCAGCGACCCAGGCCAGACCCAGGGCCAAGCTGCCGATGAAGGCCAGGATCTCGGTCAGGACCTCCCCCACCTGGCCCGTGCGAATCCATCCCAGGCAGCAGGGCAGGATCGGCCAGAGCAACGCCATTTCCGCGTCGAAGATCAGAAAGGTTAAAGCCACCACCGTGAACCGGTTGTTGAAGCGGAACCAAGCGCTGCCCACCGGAGCCTCGCCGCATTCGTAGGTAGACAGACGTTGCTGGGAATCGTGGATCTTGTCCACCACCCGAGTGACCAGGCGGACCAGGGCCAGGGCACCGCCCACCAGGCCGGCGGCAAGCAGTCCGATGACCACGACCGCAGCATATGAAATATATGTACTGGAAAGCTCAGTCATGGGGGCATGGTGAAAATCCCCCAAGCAATGCAATACCGCACCAATCTACATGTAAAAACTGTATGGAACGGGAGTTGGGTTATCCTATATGATGGCAAAATTGGGTGGAATTTTTGCTAAATGTGATAAGCAGACCCTAAAATCTTCTAAGTCTACGCCGGCATTTCCATTACAACCCAATCGCAGACAGTCGGTTAGGATTCACTGTATTGACTTGCCACAACATTGGGATCCACACCGCTGATCACCGCCAGGAAAGCCGCTCCATAATTGGCCAATTTGGTCTCGCCAACGCCTTTGATCGACCGCAACTTGGATTCCGTGGCCGGCTTGAGGGCCGCCATTTGGTGCAACGTCGCATCGTGAAATATCATATATGGCGCCACGCTGTTGGCCTCGGCCAAGAGCCGGCGCAGCAGCCGCAGGCGATCGAACAGGACGCTGTCCATGTCCGGCATGTTCGGAGTGATCCCCGCGGGCCGGGACTTGCTGCCCCGTTTGGACTTCTTGGCCGCCGCCTCGGCGGGGAGGGCCGCCCCCAGGCGCACGGCGCCCACGCCCTTGCACAAGGCCCTGCCCGCATCGGTGAGGCCCAACAGGGTGTAATCGCCGTCTTCGACCTGGGCCAGGAAGTCCTGGACGATCAACTGGTCGATCCAGGCCCGGACATCGTACTCGCTGTGGTCCTTGAGCAGGCCATACACCGAGAGTTGTTCGTGACCGCTATTGGCCAGGCGTTCCCTCTGCTTGGCATCGGCGGCATGGGCCCGCAGCACGGCCACGGTATAACCGATGCCATGGCGCCCCCCCAGGCGCCAGACGGCACTGATGATCTTCTGGGCGGTGATCAGAGCCTCGGCATCCACCAGGGCCGTGGTCTCCCCTAGACACACGTCGCACGCGCCACAGGAACCCACCTGTCCCCCGGGGGGCGGCCAGGTTTGCCCAAAATGCTCCACCAGCATCTGATGCCGGCACACTGGAGCAGCGGCAAAACGGCCTACTTCCGCCAAATGGCGGTTGAGGACCTTCATCCGCTCCGGTGGAGTTTCGGACTTCACCGCCAGGGCCCGGTGGGTCACCAAATCGCCGCCGCTGAACAGCAGCACGCATTCCGCCGGATCGCCGTCCCGCCCGGCGCGACCGGCCTCCTGCTGATAGTGCTCGATGCTTTTCGGGGCGTTGGCATGGATGACGTAGCGGACATTGCTGCGGTCGATGCCCATCCCGAAAGCGATGGTCGCCACCACCACCGGCAGGCGTTCCGCCACGAAATCCGCCTGGACCTTGGCTCTGGTTGGAGCGGGCATCCCCGCATGGTAAAATGCGGCGTTGACCTTGTGGGCCTGCAGACTGGCAGCGATCCGTTCCACATCCTTGCGGGTCTGGGCGTAGACAATACCCCCCTCCCCGGGGTGGCGGCGGATGACTTCCAGGATCTGCTTGGACTGGTCGTTCCGCTGCAGACAGCGGAAAATCAAGTTCGCCCGGTCCACATGGCCGACCAGGCGCACGGGCGCGCGCAGGCGCAACTGGGTGCAAATGTCGTCCTGGACCTGGGGGGTGGCGGTGGCGGTCAGGGCCATCCGCGGGACGTTGGGGGCCTGGGTCTGGAACCAGCCCCCCAGCTGGCGGTATTCGGGACGGAAATCGTGGCCCCAATGGCTGACGCAGTGGGCCTCGTCCACGGCAATGAGGGAAATCCGCGCCGCATGGGGTCCCAGCAGATCACCGATGGACAGCCGTTCCGGGCTGACGTACAGCAAGTCCAGGGCCCCGGCATCCAACTGGCTGCGAACGCTCCGACGTTCCGCTTCCGTGGCGTTGGCGTGCAATGCCCCCGCCCGCAGACCGGCGACCCGGGCGGCCGCAACTTGATCGTCCATCAGGGCGATCAGCGGACAGACCACCAGCACCAGTCCGGTGCCGCAGGCCGCAGGCACCTGATAACAGAGACTTTTGCCGCCACCGGTGGGAAGGATGACCAGGCAGTCCTTCTTGGCCATCGCCGCGTCGACTGCGGCACCCTGGTGGTCCCGGAAAGCGTCGTAGCCCCAGAATTTCTTCAGGGCGGCGGCGGGGGTCAACTTTTCCCGAGGGGCACCCTGCCTGAGCTGGGTCAGGGAGCGGACCGGGGCCAAGCCGGAAACATCCGGCAGGATCTCCTCCGTCTCGTCCTCAAAAACATCGTCGTCGCCAGGCATCAGTTCCGCCCGGCGATGCTCTCGCGGATCCGGCGGATGGCCTGGAGGGCCTGGGTCGCCAGCTCCTCGGCATTGATGAGGGACTGGACCGCTTCGTCACCTTGGGCCGAGCGCAGGTTGTGAGCCGCGCTATCCAAAAGCAGCCGGGCATCCCCGACCTGCTCTTTCTCCTTGGCGGTGAGTCGCAGCGGCATGGTGGTCACTTGCCGAACAGGAAATGCATCACATCGCCATCCTGGACGATGTAGTCCTTGCCCTCGGCCCGGAGCTTACCGACCTCCTTGCAGCCCTTCTCGCCTTTGAACTTCACGAAGTCGTCGTAAGCGGCGACCTCGGCGCGGATGAAGCCCTTCTCAAAATCAGTATGGATCACCCCGGCGGCCTTGGGGGCAGTGAAGCCCTTCTGGATCTGCCAGGCCCGAACTTCTTTCACCCCGGCGGTGAAGTACGTCTGCAGACCCAGCAGTTCGTAGCCGGCGCGCACCAGGGTGTCGACGCCCGGCTCGGTCAGGCCCAGGTCCTCCATGAACATCGCCCGTTCATCGGCGGCCAGGCTGACCAATTCCGCCTCGATCTTGCTGCTGATGACGATGGCCTTGGCCCCAACCTTGGCGGCATGGGCCTGGACGGCCTTGCTGTGGTGGTTGCCCCCAGCCTTGATGTCGCTGTCGGCAATGTTGCAGACGAACAACATCTTCTTGTTGGTGATCAGGTGCAGGTCGGCGAGGTGCTTTTGTTCCTCGTCGGTCAGGTCCAGGGCCCGGGCGGGGATCAGCTTGGTAAAGGCCGCCAGGACTTTTTCATAGGTCGGGACCCGGGCGGCGGCGTCCTTGTCCATGCTGGATTTCTTTTTCGAGCGATCGTAGGCCTGCTTGAGGGTTTCTTCATCCTTCAGCAGCAGTTCCAGGTCGATGATTTCGATATCCCGGACCGGATCGACGCTGCCGTCGACGTGGATCACATCGCCATCTTCAAAGCAGCGAACCACGTGGAGCACCGCGTCCACCGTCTTGATGGCGGACAGGAAAGCGTTGCCCTTGCCCTCGCCCTTGCTCGCGCCCTTCACCAGGCCGGCGATGTCGACGATCTCCACCTGGGTGGGGATCACCCGCTCGGTCTTGACGATGTCCTGGAGGATCTTCAGGCGCTTATCCGGCACCGACACCATGCCCGTATTCGGATCGATGGTGCAGAACGGATAGTTGGCCGCCTGGGCCGCCTGGGTCTGGGTCAGGGCGTTGAAGAGGGTGCTCTTGCCGACGTTGGGCAGGCCGACGATACCGCAGTTGAAAGGCATGGGGCGGGGAGGATAGGCGGCTATCCGCCCTGTCCATGTCGGGGGAGGCGCTGCGACTAGGTCACCGCAATGGAACGCTGGAGGTCCATGACGGAGCGCTCTTTGCGACGCCCGTTCGGTCGTCCGGTCGTCCGGTCGTCCACCAGCAGTGAGTCTTTCGGATATTCCCGCTGAACATTTGGCTTCAATGACGACCGGACAACCGGATCAAAGTCCCATCCTGGCGGAAAATTCCGCCTGCGACGCCAAGGTCAAAGTCCTGACGACCGCGCTATGGGCTCCCGGGGCCCAGGCCCGACTCTTTGCCGATTCTAAGAAGGCTCTGGCCACCGTGGGCCTCCAGCCCCCGGCCCAGATCACCTGCAGAACCGCCGAGGGCTTACGTCTGATCCCCCGCACCACACGGGATGGCGATCTGGGTTTGTCACCAACGCCTTTTCGAATTGGGACCGCACGGGTGCCGAGAATCAGAAATAGGCCCAGATCACCACGAAAACCAACAAGCTGACGGCTCCCCCGAGCACCAACCAGGGCAGCACGCCCATCCCCGGTGACGGGGGTGGTTCGATGTAGGCGGCGCTCGCCCTGTGGGCCTCCACGGGACCACTGTCCTCAGCCGGAGCGCTGATCCGGCTGGAAGGTGGCTTAGGAACAGTCACCTGGGCCGACGCTGGACCCGGCGCGATCGGCCTGCGCTCGGAACTTTTTGCTCCACCGGCTGACAGAGCCTGATTGCGCAGAGGTGTGCGCTCTAACGGAGCTGCCCGCTGGGAGAGGACCACCCGGGGAGCCGCGGCACCCGACGGCAGCACCGGGGTTCCCAATGGCGTCTTGAGGGACTGTTGATTTCGCCGTTGATCCTCATTGCTAGCGGCCCTCAGACCCTCCTTTAAGGCGTCTTTGGTGGAATCCGGGGTCAAGAGGGTGGCCGCATTCTGCTGGGCCAGGCGTCGTTCCCCACTGGGTGTTGTGGGCGGAGCCGTGGCAGACGGCGGCACCACAATTTTCGGCAGGTCCACCGGCACCATGCCCGGGGGTAGGTTTGACGCCCGTTCGGATGGGCCGGGGTTGGCCGCCGGTCCCGTGGTCAGGGGAATAACCGCCTCAACCCCGCTGTTCGGGGTTTTGCGCGGCAATTTTCCCCCAGGCATCGGCTTGCGCATCAGGTTGGGGACGGCGATCTCGCTGCTGTCGAGGGTGGCGATGGCCGCCTCGCAGGCCTTGATAAAGGCAGGGAAATTGGCGTAGCGCTTTTCCACCTGCTTGGCCATCGAGGTCATCACCAACGTCCGGGTCGCCGGATGCAAATTGGCCACCTTGTTCGCTGGATCCGGGATCGCCTCGGTCAAATGGGCGCTCATGATCGCCCCGGGGCTGCTGCCCAGGTACGGAGTGGTTCCCGTGAGTAGGTGGAATAACGTGGCACCCAACCCGTAAATATCGCTGCGGCTATCCAGTTTCTCACCCCGGACCTGCTCCGGCGACATGTACAACGGCGTGCCGATGGTCATCCCGGTCTGGGTCAAACGTTCATCTTCGTGGTCGGATTTCACCAGACCGAAATCGATGAGCTTGGCTTCATCGTTGAGGGGAAATGCGGTGGCCACTGCGCTGGCCGCGCGGATCACCAGGATATTTTCAGGCTTGATATCCCGATGCACAAGGCCAGCCACGGAATAGACGTGGTCCAGGCCCATGGCGATCTGCTTGGTGATGTGCAGGGCATAGGCCTCGGGCAGCTGTTTGTGATCCTTAAGCAGGTTCATCAGGCTCGGGCCGTCGATGAATTCCATGGCCAACCAGCATTGGCGGTCACTCTCGCCGCTACCCAGGATCTGGGCGACATTGGGATGATCGATTTTCGACAGAGCCCGGGATTCCCGGTGGAACCGTTCAACAAAATCCCGGTCCTCAGCCAACCGGGTGTTGATGGTCTTGAGGGCCACCATCCGCTGGCTTTCAATGTGCTTGGCTAGGAACACCGTGCCCATGCCGCCGGCACCAATCTTGCGGATCAGGTCGAACTCCGGCAGAGATGGCTGATGGCGGATGATCGCATCCAAATCACTGATCTGGTCCCGGGTCAGAATTTTCCTTTCCAGCAGAAACTGGGTGAACGGGGTCCGCCCGGGACCGGGCAAGGGCACCTTGGCCTCGGGGATCTGGTTCTTCAGGTCCTCAAGTTTCTCCGGGGATAGCCAATTGTTCCGCTCTATGATCGGCAGGGCCGTCACCAGGGCATCCACCAAAGCGCTTTTGTCGGGCAGCACTTGGTTGCGGTACGAGGACAGGGTATCAGCCATGGGAGTCGACGAGTGTCCGGCTGGTGATCCGGGGCTCAAGCTTGGCGCTTGCCAGCCGGAGGTTTGGTGTGTCGTAGCTTAGCCAAGGCCGGTTGGGAAGGGGATATCCTGCACCCTGGGTCCGTCAACTGACGCACCCTTGCGTTCCCGGGGGAATTGGCGTAACTTTTGCTAAAGCCCCACCTCCAAGGGGCCCTCCCAGACCGCCCTCCCTCCGGAAAGGCTCCTCCGCGCCCATGTCGCTCCAGCTGCGCCAGAACCTCAATATGCGGATGGAACAGCGGCTCAAGCTGACGCCGCAGATGATCCAGTCGATTGAGATCCTCCTACTGCCACAGATGGCGCTGGAAGAACGGATCATGACTGAAGTGGAATCCAATCCGGCCCTGGAGATCCTGGATACCCCGGATCCGGAACCCGTGGGAGGCTCCACGACGACCGACACTCCCGTGGACCGGTTCCATGACAATGATGTGGACTGGTTCCGAACCCGCCGCTCCAACATCCCAGACGAAGATGCCCCGAGCAAGATGGCCGCCCTGGAGGCCGCCCCGGAGCGGGCCGCCAGCCTGGCGGACCACCTGTTGGATCAGCTCCGCTTTGTCGAAATGGCGCCGGAAGTCCGGACCTGTGCCGAGGAAATCTGCTACCACCTGGACCGCCGGGGCTATTTGCCGGAATCCCTGCCGGGCCTTTTTCCAGAGGAACGCCTGGAGGCCGCCGAACACGCCTGGGAACTGGTCCGTTGTTGCGATCCTGCCGGTATCGCCGCCATCGATCTCAAGGATTGCCTGCTGCTCCAGTTGGCTCGGGAACCGGGGGACAACTCCTTTGAGACCAGCCTGATCAAGGATCATCTCCACGATGTGCTGAAAAACCGCCTGCCGGCGATCAGCCAAGTGACGGGGCATACCCTGGACCGACTCCAGGAGGCCGTAGAGGTCATCGGCAAGTTGGATCCGAAGCCCGGCCTGCCCTTCGCCCGGGACGATACCCAGTACGTAGTGCCGGATGTCACCGTCGAACGGGACGAACGGAGTGAATGGATCGTCTCGGTGCCGGATGGTCGGCTGCCCAAGGTCCAGGTCAGCGAAGCCTACCATCAGCTCTACGATGGCTCCGGCATCGACCCCAAGGAAAAAGCCTATCTGAAGGAAAAACTTGGCGCGGCAAAATTCATCATCGACGCAGTGGCCCAGCGGAAACGTACCTTGCTGCGGATCGTCAGCGAAATCATCAAGCACCAGACCGCGTTCCTCGACGGTGGCGTGGAACAGTTACGTCCGTTGATGCGCCAGGACATCGCCGACAAGATCGGAATGCACGTCGCGACGGTCAGCCGGGCGGTGAAGGACAAGTACATCCAAACCCCCTCAGGCGTCCTGCCCCTGGCGGACTTCTTCAGCGGTGGCATTGCCACCCAGGATGGCGGCGAGGCGGAAAGCTCGAAATCGGTGAAATTACGCATCGAAAAACTGATCAATACCGAGGACAAGAAGAATCCCCTGTCCGATCAAGAAATTGCCGACATTTTGGCCCGGGACGGTCTGGACATCAGCCGGCGTACCGTGACCAAATACCGCATCGCCGAAGGCGTTCCCAGCACGCGCCAGCGGCGGACGTTCTAAGGCATGCGTTCCGACCTGGGCGTCGCGGCCTGCCTCCGCCTCCTGTGCTGCCTCACCGCCTGCTGGGGTATGGGAATCGCTGCCGCGGAATTTCCCAAGCCAGGTCGGGGTCCGGCGCCTGCCGCCCAGGCGATCATTTTCCATTGGGATACCTATCGCACCCTGCTGGTCGTGGGGGACGGCGTGGGCACCACACGGCCGGCCTGGGTGGTCACCTATGAAAATCCGCCGATGACGGTCCTCAACGCCCCGGGAATTGGCGCGCTGATCGGACTATTTGGGTACGAGTTCGGTCGGCGGGAACCCCAGCAGGTCGTGGCCTACCGGGCCCAGGCCTTCGCCGATGATGCCGGCATTATCCATCTGGATGCACGTAAAGCGGTGATCGCCGGTCCCCAGGCCCAGGCCTGGTCCCCCGACAGTTTCGCCATCCACCCCGATGCCTCCGTGACCTCGGAAGATGACAACGGCAATGGCAATGCTGGAAAAGTCGAATCCCGGGTGCTCCAGACCGTCGATCCCGTCCGCTACCGGGAGTTCCTCACTGAGGCCCGGATCGCCGCGGGTGGTGATATCTGATCCCCTTGCCTGGATGCCCGCTGCACCAAGGATGCCTCTAATGCCTACCAATATCGTCGTCAACGGGGCCGCCGGCCGGATGGGCCGCCGGATCCTGGCCCTGGCCGCCGCCGATCCTGAATTTTCCATCATTGCCGGTATCGAGCGGGATACCGCCGGTACCCTGCGGGACCTGGGCATTCCCAGCGATGCGCCCCTACTGCCATTCCTGTCGGTGAACACCGGGGCGGTGATCATCGATTTCAGCCACGCGTCCTGCTTTGCCGATGTGGTGTCCCATGGCGCTGCGGCGGAAATGCCGATTTGCTCCGGAACCACCGGCGTCGATCCGGCGCTGGCCAACCGCCTGCTCGATGGTGCGGCGACCAAGGTCCCCGTGCTCCACGCCATGAACATGAGCGTGGGGGTCAACGTCCTCCTCAAGTCCGCCGCCGCCCTGGCCGCCGCCCTCGGCCCGGCCTACGACATCGAGATCACCGAGACCCACCACAATCAGAAGGTGGACGCGCCGTCGGGCACCGCCTTCGCCCTGGCGGATTCCATCACCGGTGCCACCGGACGCACCCGAGCCGATCTGGTCCATGGCCGGGAAGGCCATGCGCCCCGCCGTCCCGGCGAGATCGGAATGCACGCCCTGCGCCTGGGGGATGTGGTGGGCGACCACACCATCCACTTTGTCGGCAACGGTGAACGGATCCTCCTTGGCCACGTCGCCCACAACCGGGACATCTTCGCCAAGGGCGCCCTGCGGGCAGCGGCCTTCCTCGCAAGCCAAGCTCCGGGCCGTTTCACCATGGCGGATGTGCTCGGGCTCTGACGGGCCCCCATGCCCAAGCGAAATCTGCCGACCCTCATCGTCCGCCTACCCAACTGGGTGGGCGACGTCTGCATGGCCCTGCCCACCTTGGGCGAACTGGAAGATGCCGGGCATCCTCTGATTGTGCTGGGCAAAGGCTGGGCTGCCGATCTGCTGGCTGGGCACTCCGGAATCCGCTGCGCGAAAATAATCCCGAAATTTTGGTCTGCCCGGAACCAGGTGGCCGATCTGGTTCGCCAGTACCCTGACGCCCGGGGCCTGTTGCTGACCAACAGTCTGGGCAGTGCCCTGCAATTCCGCCTGGGCGGACTCATCGCCTGCGGCTATGCTGGCGAAGGTCGTTCCCCGCTCCTGGGCCGGGCGATGGTCCGAACCCAGGGAGGCCACGAGGTCCAGGCCTTCTGGCGCCTGGCCCGGGAGACCACCCACTGGCTGGGCAGCCGCAGCCTGCCGGAACACGCTCCCGCCCACCTGGGCCTGCGCCTGGCGGAAATCCATCGCCTCAACGCCGATCATGCCCTTACTCAGGCAGGGGTCCGCGGGGATTTCGTCGTCCTCGCGCCCCTGGCCACCGGGACCATCGCCGGCAAACCCAAACTCTGGCCCGGTTTCCCCCTGCTCTGCCGCTTGTTGAAAGAGTCCGGGTCGACCGTCGTGGCCTGCCCTGGACCGGGTGAAGAAGTCGCCTGCACCCAGGCCCTACCCGGGGCTGTCCTCCTGCCGGGGCTGGGACTGGGCGCCTATGCCGCCGTCTGCGCCCGGGCTCGCCTGACCGTCGCCAACGACAGTGGGCCGATGCACCTGGCGGCGGCGGTGGATGCCCCCGTCCTGGGCCTGTTCGGAGTAAGCGATCCCGGGCGCACCCGACCCTGGAGCCCCCGGGGCATCGCCCTGGGGACCGCCCAGGGCTGGCCCACGGTGGATGAGGTCTGGAAATACGCCGCCCCATGAATCGTTCCGTCGGCATTGATGAAGCTGGTTACGGTCCAACCCTCGGCCCCCTGGTGATCGCCGGAGTGGCGGTTACCGGAGATCCGTCTGGCCTCACCAACCTGGGGGCAACGGACAGCAAAAAACTGCATAAAGCCGGGGATCTCGCCCCCCTGGAACGGGTCGCCCTGCCCGCCCTGGGCTGGCTGGCGGGATTCCAACCCGACACCGCCGCCGACGTGTTTGCCTTGTTCGGTGAATCCGCCGCCGATCGGGCGGATCTGCCCTGGATGGCCGGGGCCGACACCTTGCGCCTGCCGGTGGCTGCTGCTTCGGTGACACCTTGGGCTCCCAGCAATCTGGCGCCCACGGGCGTCATGGGGATCCTGATCCAGCCCCGGGCCTACAACGCCGCCCTCCGGGCCGGGCGCAATAAGGCAGATCTGGAAGCCCTCCACGTTGGCCGGATCCTCGCCCAGTTGACTCCCCCTGATGTCGATGCCGACGTCGTGGTGGATCGCCTGGGGGGCCGGAAATTCTATGCCGGTCTGCTGACCGAAGCCTTCGG
>CANIXE010000019.1 GCA_947470885.1 Planctomycetota bacterium | reverse complement strand
CCACCACGGCCATGGCATAGCCCAGATGGCCGAAGGTCTCGACCCCCAGGTGCCGGGCGACCAGGATGGTCAGGCCGAAGCCGACGACGATCCGCAGGATTCGCTCGACGGCCAGGATCAAGGCATCTCGGTTCAGAATCCGGGGCATGGCCTGGCCAGTCCCGGCGGACGGTGGTCAGCCACCGAGGATCCCGCGGATGGCGGTGATGATCCGGGTGGCGTCCTCCGTCCCCAGGTGGGGACCGATGGGCAGGCTCAGAACCTCGTCCGCCAAGGTCTCCGCGATGGGGAAGGACCCGGGATGGAAACGGCCCCGGTAGGCCTGCTGCAGATGGGGCGGGACCGGGTAATGGCAGATGGCCTGGATGCCGAGGCCGGCCAGGGCCGTGCGCAGGGCCTCCCGCCGGGGGCTGCGGACGACATACAGGTGGTGGGCCGAGCGGGCGTCCGCCGGCCGGGCGGGCAGTCCCAGGCCAAGACCCTGCAAGTCCTGGTCGTACAGATCAGCGATGGCCTGCCGCCGGGCGTTCCACGCATCCAGGTGGCGGAGCTTCACCCGGAGGATCGCCGCGTGGATCTCCTCCATCCGAGAATTGATCCCGATCTCCTCGCAGATGTAGCGCTGACGCTGACCATAATTCCGGAGGACCCGGAGCCGATCCGCCAAGTCCGCCCGATCAGTGGTCACCGCCCCAGCATCCCCCAGGGCCCCCAGATTCTTGGTTGGGTAGAAGCTCCAGCAGACCGCATCGCTGTGGGCACCCAGCCGACGGCCCTGGTATTCCGCCCCATGGGCCTGGGCCGCATCCTCGATCACCACCAGGCCGTGGCGACGGGCGAAGGCGATGATCGGCCCGAGGGGCGCCGGCAGGCCGTAGAGATGGACCGGCAAGATCGCCTTGGTCCGGGGGGTGAGGGCGGCCTGGAGCCGCTCGGGATCCAGGTTGCAGGTCACCGGATCACATTCCACCGGGACCACCGTGGCCCCCACCTGATCGATAGCCAGCCAGGTGGCGATGTAAGTGTGGGCCGGGACCAGGACCTCATCACCCGGACCGACATCCAGGGCCGTCAAGGCCAGGCGCAAAGCATCTAGGCCGTTGGCCAGGCCGATACCGTGGCTGGCACCGCAGTAGCCGGCCCACTCCCCTTCAAAGGCTTCCAGCTCCTTGCCCAGGAGATACCAACCGGAATCCAGGACCCGGGCCACCGCGGCATCGATTTCCGGACGCAGTTCGGCCACTGAGGGCCCAAGACTGAGGAAGGGGATGCCGTGGTTCATGTTCCCGACCCGGTGGGGAAAGCGCGGGCCCAAGCCTCACGGGTGCGCAGGTAATCGGCGGGATCGAAGGCCCCGCTGCAAAAAACGGTGTAGACCACCCCCACCGTCAGAGGGGTCTCCTCGGCCCAGATGCCTGGGGGCAAGATGAGGATGCGATCCGGCCGATCGAGGACGACGCTGCCTGGGGCGCGCCCGTCATCCAGGTCCACCCGTAGCGAACCCGCCATGCAGACCAGGGCCTGGGTTTGGGTGCCATGGGCGTGACCGCCCCGGGTAACCCCCCGGGGCACACCATGGATCCAGAACACCCGCCGAATGGGGAACGGCAGCCCCCCCCCTTCCAGGACCTGAAGATGTCCCCGGGGATCCGTGAACGTGGGGATGGTGAGGGTAGTCCACGGCATGGGCGGAGCAGCATCGTCAGGACGGCCGGAGGATCAACCACGCCGATGCCTGCGCGGTCCATTCGGTTAATCCGTCACCAGTCTGTGAGACACCCCCGCATGAACCCTGATGGTCAGAACCTCTCTCATGGTTCTCTCACGGTTCAGTCGGCACCGTGGATGCCATGCCGCCCACCATCAACGTCCTCCGCAATCTCTTCCGTACCCACCTGGCCCTGCTGGCGGTGCTGTTCACCTGCTTGCTACCGGCGGCGGAAACCCTCACGGTGACCTTCGGAACCACCGCTCCGGGGGGTGAGTACGCCAACGCCAACGCCAATGCTGTCTGGCTTGAGGACAGTACGACGACCTTCAAGGGCACTGTGGGGTCCTGGGCCGCCACCACCGGGAACGGTTATGGACACCTAGCCCAATGGCGGGCAAAGAAGGGCTCAAACACCGTGGATGCCAAGGTCGGGGCGACCCGTTCCAACCATAACGGGACGGTCACCACCAAGTCCCTGGATGTCAGTGCCCTGGCGGACGGGACCTACAAGGTGTGGTTCGAGACCGTGGATTCCAATGGGGTGACCGCCGGGACGACCTCGGTGGCCAGGGCGGTGAACCGGTTTTCATTCTCGTTCACCAAGAACGGCACTGCCCAGACTGCCCAATCCGTCACCGACCCAGCAGGGAAGTTCACCAGCATCACCTACACCTACACCGGCCGGGCCGCCGTGCCGGTGATCAGCACCACCGCGCTGCCCAATGGCCAGGTGGGGGTGGCCTACAGCCAGACCCTGGCCGCCACCAACAGCCCCACCTCGTGGACCGTCACCGTCGGCAGCCTTCCCGGCGGCCTGGCCCTGGCCACCGCCACGGGGATCATCAGCGGCACCCCGACGTCAGCGGGCACCAGCAATTTCACCGTCACCGCCAGCAACGCCGGGGGCACAAGCGCTCCCCAGGCCCTGTCCATCACCGTCCTGCCCGCGATCCCGGTGATCTCCACCACATCACTTCCCGGGGGCACGGTGGGTACCGCTTACAGCCAGACCCTGGCCGCCACCAACAGTCCCACCGCCTGGACGGTCACCGTGGGCACCCTGCCCGCCGGTTTGACCCTGACTTCGGCCACTGGGATCATCAGCGGCACTCCCACCACCGCCGGCACCAGCAACTTCACCGTCACCGCCAGCAACACCGGGGGCACCAGCGCCGGCAAGGCCCTCAGCATCGTCATCAGTGCCGCCGCCATCCCGGTGATTAGCACCACCAGCCTACCCGGGGGGACGGTGGGGACGGCGTACAGCCAGACCCTGGCCGCCACCAACAATCCCACCGCCTGGGCGGTCAGCGCCGGCACCCTGCCCGCAGGATTGACCCTGGCCGCCGGCACCGGGGTCATCAGTGGCACCCCCACCACCGCCGGTACCAGCAATTTCACCGTCACCGCCAGCAATGCCGGGGGCACCAGCACCGGCAAAGCCCTGAGCATCGTTGTCCTCCCCCTCGCCCCGGTGGTCAGCACCGTCAGCCTGCCGGCGGGGACCGTGGGCACCGCTTACAACCAGACCCTGGCCGCCAGCAACACCCCCACCTCCTGGGCGGTAACCGTGGGCAGCCTGCCCACCGGATTGAGCCTGGCCGCTGGGACCGGGGTGATCAGCGGCACTCCCACCGCCGCTGGCACCAGCACCTTCACGGTCACCGCCAGCAACGCCGGGGGCACCAGCCCCGGCAAGAGCCTGTCCATCTCGGTGAATACCGCCGGGGCACCGGTGATCACCTCCGCCACCACCGCCACCACCACGGTGAACACCACCTATAGTTACCAGATCACTGCCAGCGGCAGCCCCACTTCGTTCAACGCCACCAGCTTGCCCACTGGGCTGACCGTGGCCACCGGCACCGGGGTGATTTCCGGCACGCCAACGGCCACCGGCACCTTCAATGTCACCATCTCGGCCACCAGTGCCGGCGGTACCGGTTCCACCATCCTGGTTTTGACCGTGAACCCGGCCATCCCGGTCATCAGCACCACTGCCCTGACGAATGGAGTGATCGGCACCGCCTACAGCCAGACCTTAGCTGCCAGCAACACCCCCACCACCTGGGCGGTGACCGTGGGTAGTTTGCCCGCCGGCCTGTCCTTGGCGACGGGCACCGGGGTGATTAGCGGCACCCCCACCACCGCGGCGGTCAGCACCTTTACCGTCACCGCCAGCAACGCCGGGGGCACCAGCACCGGCAAGAGCCTGAGCATCACCGTCGCTGGGCCGGTCCCGGTGATTACCACCGCGACCCTGCCCGGGGGCACTAGCGGAACGGCCTACAACCAGACCCTGGCCGCCACCAATACGCCAACCACCTGGGCCCTGATCTCGGGCAGCCTACCCCCCGGCCTGACCCTAGGGACGGCCAGCGGGCTCATCAGCGGCACCCCCTCGGCGGAAGGCACCTACAGCTTCACCGTGACCGCCGGCAACACCCATGGCACCAGCGCGGCGAAAAGCCTGAGCATTACCGTCATCCCCCAGATCCCGGTGATCACCACCACCACCCTGCCCGCCGGGGTGGCCGGGCAGACCTACCAGCAGATCTTGGTCGCCACCCCCACTCCAACCTCCTGGACGAAAATCACCGGGGCGCTGCCCTCGGGCCTGAGCCTGGATACCACCACCGGCATCATCAGCGGCACCCCCGTCGCCGGAGGCACCGCCACCTTCACGGTCACTGCCAGCAATGCCGGGGGCACCAGCGCCAGCCAGGCCCTCACCTTGCAAGTCTTTGAAGCCCCGGTGGTGACCGTCCAGCCCCCCGCCACCGCCAGTGTCGACTTGGGAGCCAAGTTCAGCCTGAGCGTGACCGCCACCGGCCTGCCAGCACCACTCTACCAATGGAGCCTGGATGGCGCGGACATCCCCGGGGCGACCGAGGCCACCTTCACCGTGGCTGCCGCCAAGGTGTCGGATGCCGGGATCTATGTCTGCGCCGTGGCCAATGACTATGGCACCGTTCTGGCGGATTCGACCCTGGTGACGGTGGTGGTGGCACCGCCGGTGATTGTCGGTGGCGCCACCGCGACTTTCACCAGCAGCCCCTCCGGCGGCTCTTATGCCAACAAGCACATCCTGGCGGTGTGGATCGAACGGCCCAATGGTACGCTCGTACGCACCCTGGCCTTCTGGGCCTCGGCCCGGACTGCCAACCTGACCCGCTGGCAGGCCAAGACCCCCAGCAACGATGCCAACATGGGGGCGACCCTGACCGCCCACCAGACCCGCTCGGCGGACTGGGACCTGAAAGACAGTGTGGGTGCGGTGGTGGCCAATGGTTCCTACCGCCTGTGGGTGGAATCCGTCGACGACAATACCCCTGCGGTGGCGGATACCTCAGTCCCGGGGGCCAACCGGGCCTTCCTGGATTTCACCGTGGCCAATGGAGCAGTGATGACCGCCGGACCGAAGGACCTGGGCGGCTTTACCAAACTGAGCATCGGCCCAGGCACCGGGGCTGGTGGCGGTTCCAGCGGTCCCCAGGACAGTCCCAATGGTGGCTGCGGCCACGCCAGCGCCTCGGCCCTGGTCCTGTCCCTGTTGGCCTTCCTTGGCCTCCGCCGGCGGGCCAGGGTGTCCTGAACGCCCGCCCTTGGCGTCGGTCCCCCGCCAACCACCCTGCACCACCATGCGCGTTCTGGTTATTGAAGACTACCAACCCCTTCGAGCAGCAGTGGTGGCGGCCATCGGCGCCGCGGGCTTCGCCGTGGATGCGTCGGATAACGGAGATGAAGGGGCATGGTACGCCAAGGTGAACGCCTACGACCTGATCGTCCTCGACCTTGGCCTACCGGGAATCGACGGAATGGAGGTCCTGCGCCGGATGCACAACGACAGCAATCAAGCCCACGTGCTGATCACCTCGGCCAAGGACACCCTGGCGGACCGGGTCGCCGGTCTGGATGCCGGGGCGGATGATTACCTGGCGAAACCCTACGCAGTGGAGGAGCTGCTGGCCCGGATCCGGGCCCTGGTCCGCCGAAAATACCAGCGGAAGCAACCGATCCTGGAAATCGCCGACCTGCGGATCGACTCCGTCACCCACGAGGTCAGCCGGGGCGGCGACCTGATCGACCTGACTCCCCGGGAATACGCTCTGCTGGAACTGCTGGCCCATCGATCCGGCGAACTGGTCAGCCGCCAGGATATCCGGGAACGGATCTACGATTTCCGCACCGACCTGGGAAGCAACGTCATCGACGTCTACATCGGCTATTTACGGCGAAAGCTGGAGGACGGCGGCCGCAGCCGGCTGCTCCACACCAAACGCGGCCATGGCTATCGCCTCGGGGACCAGCCATGACCAAGTCCCGTAAGGTCGGCTCCCTCCGCCGCAGGGTGGCCCTGGCCACCCTGGCGGTTTTCACGGCCGTGTTCTCGGTGGGCGCCTTCTTCACCTGGTTGGCCCTGGCCCGTCAATTTGAAACGTGCTTCAAAGAGGATGTTAACCATCGACTGACGCTGGTGGCGGCCTGTGTCGAATGGGAGAACGGTCACCTGAAATGGACTGGCCCGGAGCTGGACCGCGAGGACGGCCTGCGCTACCAGATCCGCTCCACCGAGGGGAAGACCCTGGCTGGGGACGACAGCCTGGATGATGGGGCCCTGGGGCAGTTGACCCCGGGCACTCTGACCCAGCCCACCTACCAAGACTTCCGCCTGGGCGCGGATGACGGCATCGCCGCCAGTGCGATATTCAATGCGGAAAAAGACGGGGATTCCAAGGGCCACGAACTGGCGGTGCTCATCTTCATCTCCCGGGCTGGGCAAGCATCCGAGCAACAGGCTGCCATCTGGATCCCCTTGTTCGCGGCCCTGGGGTCCGGCAGTCTCGGCCTGGCCCTGCTGCTGCCCATCCTCAATCGGCTGTTCGCGCCCCACCTGCGCCTGGCCGAAGCCATCGCCGACCTGGATGGCCGGGAACACCCAACGCCCCTGCGGATCCAAGGCCTGCCCAGCGAACTGGCTCCCGTGGTCGCCAACTTGAACCTTCTCCTGAAGCGTCTGGAACGCACCTACGCCCTGGCCCAGTCGTTCAGCGCCGCCGCCGCCCATGAACTGCGCACCCCCATCGCCGGCCTGCGGGTCACCACCGAGGTCGCCCTGGCGGGGAACGACCCGAAGACCGCCCTAGGGGTCATCCTGGGCATCACCTGCCGGATGCAGGTCCTGGTGGACAACCTGATCCAGGTGGCCCGCGTAGACACCGGGCAGATCCGCGCCGAGATCGACGAGGTGGACCTCCTGGCCATCCTTGATGAGGGTCTCGCGGAAACAGCGCAGGCCCTAGCCGCTCGGAACATCCGTCCGGTGTGGAGTCAGCGGGAGCCCGCTTTCCCCCTGGGGGATGCCGGTCTGCTCCGGATCATCGTCCGCAACCTGCTGGACAATGCGGCGGAGCACGCCGACCAGGGGGCCGAGCTGGAACTGTCCTGCACCAGTGGCAAGGGTGTTGTCCGCCTCATCGTCAATAATCCCGCCCAGCACCTTGACCCCCGGTTGATCGTCGACCTGGGCCGGCGCCACTGGGCCCGGAGCGCCCCCTCCAAATCAGGCGCCCGGCCGACGACGTCCCGGCATATTGGCCTGGGCATGTATCTGATCCGAGAGCTGACAGCGAAGATGGGCGGGGCCATGTCGATCCAAGGGGTTGGCGGCCGGTTCCATCTGGGCATTGAACTGCCCGCCGCCCCGACGGCCGACTGAGTCACCACTTTCCGTGCCAAAACCCCCGCCCGCACCTCTCACGATGTTCTCATCTACACCTTGTCACATTCGACCCATGCGCGTTGCCAACCTGGTCCTGTGCCTGCCGTTCCTCCTGGGGGCGTTGTGGGCCGCAGAGGGCAACCCCGCCTGGACCCAGGAAAGCCGGGAACTGTATTACGGCATCCCGGTGCAGGTGAATTTCTCTCCGGCGGATCCCGCTCTGGCGGCCAAGGTCTGGACCGCCCTGGAAGCCATCGACCCGGTCTACAACGACTTCAAGCCCGGTTCGGAAATCAGCCGGATCAATGCCGGGGGTCCCGGCACCTACCCACTGTCGGGGGATCTCGCTGAGGCTTTCGCCCTGGCGGGGAAAGCGCGGGAACTTTCCGGCGGCACCTGCGAAATCACCGTCGGCCCCCTGCGTCGGTTGTGGCGGGGCGCGGAAAAAAATCAGAAGGCCCCGGAGCCCCAGGCCATCGCCGCCGCCTTGAAGAAAATCGGCCCGGCCACCTACCGCCTGACGGGAAACACCCTGGAAAAACTCGTGGACGGCGTGCAATTTGATTTCGGCGGCGTGGTCAAGGGCATGGCCGTGGACCGGGCCATCGCCATCCTCCGCCAGGCCAAGGTCACCTCGGCCCTGGTCCAATGCGGCGGTGAAACCGGATGTTTCGGCCAAAGCCCCCACGTCCGGCCCTTCCGCCTGGGGATTCCCCATCCCGACGATCCGGACGGTGATTCCTGGTGCCGACTCGCCTGCCCAGAATCCGGGTTCAGCGGCTCCACCAGCGGCAACTACCGCCAGCCCGTGGTAATTGGCGGCACCACCTATTACCACATCTACGATCCCCGGACTGGCCTGCCCACCGACACCCACGTCTTATCCGCCAGCGTAGCCTTCCCCGGAGTCACCGGAAAAAACGGCCTGGCGGACGCCATGACCAAGTGCATCGCCATCCGCGGCCCCGCGGGAATTCCCGCCATCGAAGCCCTGGGGGCCGAGGCCCTGGTCCTGGTGCGCCAGGCGGATGGCACCATCGCCGCCCACCGCAGCGCCGGCTGGGATCGCCTACTGCTGCCCTCGGATCCTCCGGAACCCCAGAGAAAACCATGAGTATCCGCGTCCACATCCGCCCCGGCTGCACCGGCATGGGCTCCTGCACCCGCCTGGCCCCGACGGTGTTCCGCATGGCCCCCGGGGCCACGGTGCCCGACGTCCTGGTGGACGATGCCACCCCCTTCCGGGAGGGCGTCCTCGCCGCCGCCAAGTCCTGTCCCTTCGTCGGCGTGGAAATCGACGGCGTGCCGGTGGAAGACACCTTCACCCCGGTTGCCATCGTCAGCCACAAGCTGCTGACCCCGGATGTCCTGGAACTCCGCCTGCGCCGGCCGGGCTTTGCCTACATCCCCGGCCAATACGTGTTTGTCCGCTTACGGGACCAGGCCGGCGAGTTCTTCCGGGCCTACAGCGTCGCCGACCACACCGACCAGGTGATCACCCTGGGCATCCGCCTGGTGGCCAATGGCCGGGCGGGCACCGTGCTGCGGGCCCTGGGGGCTGGCGATCAGGTGAGCCTGGGGGAGGCCAAGGGCCTATTCGCCCTCCAGCCCACGCTCCGGCCCAAGCTGTTCGTCGGCGGCGGTACTGGCATCGCCCCCATCCTGGCCATGTGCCGAGCCCTGCCCCCGGAGGTCCGCAAGCGGGTGGTGTTCGGGGTGCGCAGTGTCACCGATCGTTTCTGGGAAGCGGAATTGTCCGCCATCCCCGGGGTCGACCTCCTGGTGGTGATCCAGAACCCCGATCCGTCTTGGAATGGCGCCACCGGCCTGGTCACCAACCACCTGGGGAACGACCCCGCCCAGGATTACGGCGAGGTCTACCTGTGTGGCGCCCCGGGGATGATCAACGGGGTCACCCAGGCGTTAATCGCCAAGGGATTCTCCCAAGACCGGATTTTCGCCGATGTGTTCGCCCCGGCTGGAACCAACTCCTCCCCTAGCCGGCCCCAGGCATCCCCGGGCGGCGGCGCCGCCGCACCCCTGCCCACCGATTGGCCGGGCCTGCTGCGCCGGATCCACCTGTACACCTCGGTGCCCCTGGCCCTGGTGATCCTGTTCTATGCGATCACTGGTTTCATCGCCAACCGCGCGGAATGGTTCAACACTGGCGCCCTGGAAAAGACCATTCCCGCCGGCATCACCATCGACGGCCCGTCCGTCCAGGCCTTCGCCGCCGGTTGCCTACCCGCGGGCTGCACCGCCGCCGGTGTCGAAACCCCGACCAAGGGCCCGCTGCGCGTCCTCTTTTCCCAAGGGGACATTCGCTGGGTCTGTGAAGTCGACCCGGAAGCCCGGGTCTTGGCGATCCACCGGGAGGGCGTGGTGCCCCCAAATCAAGATTTGGCGACCCCGGCCCTGATCACCTGGTTGGGCACCCGGATCCCCGGCCAACCGGACCACGAACACCAGGAAGACGCCCCGGAAAAACTCGAGATCTCCTTCGAATCCGTGTGGGGTGTCAGCCAGGTGGCGGTGGACCGCACCGCCCGGACCTGGCGGGTGGTGGATTCCAAGCCCGCCTTCGCCGTGTCCCTGGTGGACCTCCACCGGGGCAAGCACAGCCATGCCTGGCAGAAGGTGATCGTCGACATCACCGCCCTGGTCCTCGCCCTAGTCACCCTCACCGGCGGGGCCATGGCCCTGCTGTCCGCCGCCCGTCGCCGCCAGGCCATCCTGCTCCTGGGTGGATCCTCCCTGTTGCTGTTCGTTCTCCTCTTCGCCCGTTGAGAAACCCCATGAAATCCCTCCTCCGCACCTCCCTACTGTTGCCCCTGGCCCTGACCTGGGCAATTCCAACCCCCCAGGCCACCGCCGCCGACCACCTGGAAATCACCTGCTCCCTCCTGAGCGCCAGCGGCGATCCGCCGATGATCGTCCTCTGGGTCGAAAAGACCGACGGCACCTTCCTGCACACGATTTCGATGCTGTCGAAGGACCACAAGTACTACAAGGACATCCTGAAATGGTGGGCCGCCCGGGAGGGCAAGGAATCCAAGGAAGACCTGGATGCCTCGATTGGCGCCACCATTAAGTGGGGCCAGGAACGGACCCTCAATGTGCCCCTGCCCTTCGCCGGTGCCGACATCTTGGATGGCAATTACGTCATCCGCATCGAACAGCGCAAGGACAAGGGCGGCCATTATTCCAAAGATCGGATTCCCCTGACCGCCGGGTTCACCACCGCGGAAAAAGACAAAGTCGGCTATATCAAACACATCTCCGTCACGTTGAAGCACTGAGAAGGCCATGCCCATATCCACCCGCCGGCTCCCCCTGCTTCCCGGACTGCTGTTGGCCCTGGCCGCCCTTCCCGGGATGGCCGCAGAAGCCCCTGTCCCCATGACGAAACTGGCGCCCCCCCCCCCGGCGCCCGTGGTAAAATCGGCACCGGCTCCCGCCCCGGTCCTCGCCGCCCAGCAGGGGATGCTCACCCTGTGGCATCCGGTGAACGATCCCAAGGCCTCGGGTTTCACCGTGGAACACCTACCGGAGGGCATGGCCCTAGACGCCACCAACGGCTACCTGGTGGGCAAGCCCGAGGTCCCCGGAACCTCCCGCCTGGTCCTCCGCTGGCAGACCCCCCAGGGGCCCAAGAGCCTCACCGCCACGGTCCAGATCGCGGCCCCGGTGAATCCGCCAACCCCAACGCCGGTGGAAAAACCGGAGGCACCATCGCCGGCAGTGGCCGACGCGCCGAAACCGGAGGCACCAGTCACCCCACCCCCGGTGGCCGCTCCCGCGCTGGCGACCCAACACGCCGACGCTGCCAAATCCGAGGCCAAGAAGGAGGAAGAGGAGGAGGACGTCGCAGACCCCTCCCTGGCCCTGGGCGTGACCCTCTATCCCCACACTGAATACCAGCGTCGCTCAATCTATTCCTGCTTCCTGCCCACGGCCACTCCCCTGAAAACCGGGGACTGGTATTACCGGATCAGCCACGTCACCACCGTGCCCATCAACAAGGACATCCGCACCGACTTTTTGGGCCTGGATTCCGGGGTGAACATCGGCTTCATGGTGGGCTACGGAATCTACGACGACATGGATCTGACCCTGCAACGGGTCACCGGCGAAGGCCTGAACGATGGCACGGTGGACACCATCGGCGGCGGCAATCGCTTCGACTACTGGGAACTGCTATGGAAGTGGAAGTTCCTCGATCAGTACGACCGGGCCAAGGACCAGGGAGGCCTGGCGGACGTGGCCCTGGTGGTGGGGGCCACCGAGATGGTCCGCAATACCGGTGGCGGTGATGTATCCGTGAACGTGGCGGTGATCGCCGAGCGGAACATGTTCCAGGACCGCCTGCGCCTGGGCGTCGGCCTGGCCCGGGCCGGATTGTCCACCCACTACTACGACCAGCCGGGACCCGGTGATGTACGCCGGGACAAGCTACTCCCCAGCGAATACGACTACCAAGCCCAGACTCCGGGCTGGGCAGACACCCACGAGCGGCCGGCGAAAAGCACCACCGCCATCCCCATCACGGCCAAGATCGCCGTCACCGAGACCATCCAGATCCTGGGTGAGGCCATCTATCCCATCAACGGCTACCATTCGGACTACGGTCCCAGCTTGGCCGTGGGCGCCCGCCTGAATACCAACACCCACGAATTCACCCTGTTCCTCGCCAACACCGCCAACACCACCTTCAATTCGGTGATCACCGGCGGCAACACCGAACGCACCCTGACCACCTGGCCCAACCTGTTCGGATTCACCATCAGCGCGTTCTTCTAACCTGAGGACGCCCAGCCAGGATTCAGCGGCAATAGCGCAGGAGAACCGTATCTCCCAGGAGCCGGGGCGGGACTTCCACCCGCCAGCCCTGGCCATCGGGGATGCGGGGGGCTCCTGGGCCGGCGGCGATGGCCAAGCCGCCCCCCAGGGTCCGGGCGCCGTGGTAGATTTCCAAGCGGTCATACAGACCGGCGGCGAGGAACGCCGCATGGACGCGGCTGCCCCCCTCCACCAAAATTTCGTTCAGGCCCATTTCCCCAAGCGCTGCGGCGATCTGGCGGGGATCGTGGGGATTCGCCACTTCCCGCAGATCCACGCCCCGGGCCGCGAGTTCCCGCCGGTGGATCGGGTCCATCCCAGGACCGTGCATCAACAGCAGTGGAGCCGATGCCAACGTCGCCAACAAACGTGATTCGAGGGGTAAGCGCCCGCCGGCACTCACCACGATCCGCAGGGGCCCCGGGCGTTCCCCAGGCCGGCGGCGACTGGCCAACAATTGGGGATCGTCCTGGGTCGCGGTGCCCGATCCCACCAAAATGGCATCGAAGGCCCGGCGGCGGCGCCGGCTGAGGGCCAGGGCTTCGGGGGAGCTGATCCAACCGCTGTGGCCGGTGGCGGTGGCCAGGAAACCATCCAGGGTCGCCGCCCACTTGCCGGTGAATCGGGGCCGACCCAGGGTCATCCGGGTCAGAAAGCCGCCGTGGATCTGGCGGGCTTCAGCTTCACCTACGCCGGATTCCCAAGGGATGCCCGCCTGGGCGAAACGCTCAGGGCTGTCGAGCTGGTGGGGATCCGCCACCGCCACCACCACCCGGGCGATCCGGGCGGCAATCAGGTGATCAGCGCAGGCCGTGAGGTCCGGCCGGCTGCGCCGGGTGCACGGAGCGAGGGTCACGTAGGCGGTGGCCCCTACAGGATCGTGGCCCAGGGCCCGGGCGTGGCGCAGGGCCCCAGCTTCGGCGTGTTCCTGGGGGTTGATGGAACTCCAAGGGGCGGTGGCCCCTGCCCCGATCACCCGGCCATCCCGGACGAGAATGCAGCCAACGCCGGGATTGGGCCAGGTGGT
>CANIXE010000018.1 GCA_947470885.1 Planctomycetota bacterium | reverse complement strand
TGGCCGGCTCGGGACGATATGGAACTTCGACAACCCCACGCCTGAAAACTTCGCCAAGGTTCACCGAGCCGGCCAGGCGGCCGGCGCTCCCGGCCGGCGCTCCCAGCCGGCGTTCACGGCCGGCGCTCCCGGCCCCCCGGCCGGCGTTCACGGCGCTCCCGTCTCCTACGGCAACGCCTTCACCAATTCCTGGTATTCGACCCACGCCGGGCTGATCTCGTCGCCCCGTTCCTTGGGGAAGTCGTTGGCGAATTTGTTGAGGGCCTGCTTCACCAAATCGGCGCGAAAACCTTTGACGGTCTTGGCGAACTGTTGGGTGAGTTCCACCAGCTGCTTCACCAGGGGCATGATGAGCGAGCCTTCCTTCACGTTGGCGCCCACGGTTTCGAAGGCGAGGACCAGGACCTCCCGGGAGCGGCCGGCGGCGGCCAGGTCCGCCAACTGATCGCTGCGGGCGGCGATCTGGAGGTCCGGGCGTTTGGCCTGGCCGAAGACCTGGTAGGCCTCGGTGTAAAGACGCTGGCGGACGTCGGGCTTCTCCTTGGCCAGGGCGGTCTGGTAGAGGCGTAGGCATTCCAGGCCCAGGTCCGGGTGCTTCGCCAGGGCCCGGAGCATCGTGTGGTAGAGCCGGTCGGCGTCCTTCACCGGCAGGGTGCCCGCCACCGCCAGGCGCATCAGCAATCGCCAAGCATCGGCGACGTAGGCGTTGGTCTGGACGGCCTCCCGGACGATCAGCAGGGACAAGACCGGCTGGTCCTTCTCCAGGGCGATGGCCGCCCGGGTGAGGAGGCTGGCATCCCGATACGTCTCGTATTTACCCGTCACTCCGTCGTACATCAAGGCGACGTGGCGGTCGAGGATCTCGGTCTGGGTCTGGGGGTCGAAGGCGGTGCCGGTGTAGTAGTAGTCGAACTGGTAACGCCCGGTGAATTCCAGCACGGGAGCATGGGTCCGGGGATCCATCCCCAGGTAGCCGGCCCAGGAATGTCCGGCGCCGCCATAGCGCCCGGCGCCGCCGCATTTCACCGCGGGGACGCCGAATATCTTGGCCATCCGGCTGGCGTAGTGGGCCTGGTCGACGCACACCCCGCCCCGGTCCACCAAGTTGGCCAGGGTGTAGGGCAGATCCCCAAGGGCGGTCTTCTGTCGCTTCAGCTTGCCGTTGTCGTAGGGCACCTCGGCGTACAGAGGTTCGACCTCATGCTTGCCCTTGCCGTGGGTGGTCCGGGCCCAGGTGATTTCTTCCTGGGAGACATCCAGGTCCACCAAGTGGGTCATTAGCGGCCAGGCCAGTTCCCGGGGGTTGAAGACCATCCCTGCCTGATTCTTGGGATCGGTGAAGTAATCCCACAGGGCGGGCCATTCCAGACTCGGGCTGAACTGCTGCTCCTGGATGCCCCAGAGGAAGCAGCGCCGGCTGCTGGCGGTGGCTTCGGGAACATCGTGGACCACCGCCATCGCCACCGCGAGATGGCGGTAGGTACTGAGCTTCTGGGGATCCTTAAGGCGGAGGGTGTCGATGATCGCCAGGGCCTTGGGCGCATCGTCGAATCGGGGGTCGATGGCGGACCAGAGTTCCCGGCGGACGTCGGGATGGGTCTTCAGCCAGGGCAGCAGACCCTCTGGCGGAGTGCTGTGGGCGGCGTGCCAGGCTTCGATGCGGTCGATATAGCGGTCGAGAAACCCCTTGGCCAGGCGGGCATTGGCCTTCCCCAGGGCCGCCGGGTCATCCTGTTCCCCCAAGGCCGGCACCGGATCCGTCCAGCCGTTCCGGGGAGACAGCATCCGATAGTGGCCGATGGCGTGGACCCGCACCGGATGGGGATCGCGCCAGGCGGGGACTGTGGCATCGGTGTCGACCTCGGCGCCGGCAGCCAAGGTGGGCACGAGGAACGCCAGCAACCAGGGGGCACGCATGGGCAACTCCGTGGAGCGGGGAATGAACGTCAGCGCAACAGGGTCAGCTCGTCCGCAGCGAAAGCCCGCTCGCAGTAGTGGCAACGAACCTGCAAGGGATTGCGGTCGATGACCAGGAAGCGGGTGGGCCAGCGTTCGTGGTTGGTGACGCAATTCGGATTGGCGCATGCCGCGACGTCGGCGAAGACCTCGGGAATGGGGATCTGGTTCTTCCCCACCACTTCGTAATTACGGATGATGCAGATCGTCGCGCTGGGGGCGATCAGGGCGAGGGCGGCGGCCGCCTGGACGTCCAGCTCCCGGCCGCTGATCTTCACCACCCCTTTGCGCCCGATCCGGGTCGAACGCAGGTTCATGCCGATGAACACCTGATCGTCAGTGGTGGTCAGCAGGCGGGCCACCGCCAGAGTGACTTCGGCGGGGATGTGGTCGATCACCGTGCCATTGGCGATGGCTTCCACCTGACGGACGCGGCTGGCGCTGGTGGTGATGGGCTCGCGGTTCATGACTTGGCCTCCAGGGAGCCCGTGACCAAACCAACCAGGGCCTGGCGGACGGGGATGCCGTTGCCGGCCTGCTGGAAATAATGGGCGTGGGGCGTCGCATCTACATCCGGGGCGATTTCACCCACCCGGGGCAGGGGGTGGAGGATCCGCAGTTCCGGCCGGGCGCTGCGCAGCATGGCGGCGGTGATCCGGTAGGTGGCCTTGATGTGGTCGAATTCCAGGGGATCGGGGAAACGCTCCTCTTGCAGGCGGGTCATGTACAGAACGTCCGCCTGGTTCACCGCGTCCTGCAACGACGGCAGGATGTCCACCTCCAGGCCTGCGGCCCTGGCCTCGGTCAGGTAATGCTCGGGCAGTTCCAGGCCGTCCGGGGCCACCAGCAGCAGACGCACCCGAAAGTGGCCCAGGGCGGTGACCAGGCTATGGACGGTCCTCCCGTATTTCAGGTCACCGGCGAAGGCGATCTTCAGCTCCTCGCCCCGCTCCAGCTGGGGAAACAGCGAAGCGATGGTGAACAAGTCGAGGAAGGTCTGGCTGGGGTGCTGGTTGGCGCCATCGCCACCGTTGATGACCGGCACCCGGGACACGCTGGAGGCCAGCCGGGCGGAGCCATCCCGGGGATGGCGCATGACGATGACATCGGCGTACTGTTCCACCATGCGGATGGTGTCCGCCAGGCTTTCGCCCTTTTTGGTAGATGAGCTAGCGGCATCGCTGAAGCCGATGACCTGACCGCCACAGCGGTGCATTGCCGCCTCGAAGCTCAATCGGGTGCGGGTGCTGGGCTCGAAGAACAGGGTGGCCATTTGCCGCTTCGCCAGCAGCTCTGGCCGCGGTCGTTCCGCCAGCTCCCGGGAGGCCCGGAGGACCGCGAGGATCTCAGCCCGGTTGAAGTCGGCGATGGAGATGATGTGGCGGCCGTGGAAGTTCACGGGGAGGATCGTTATCCCCAAGCCCCCCTGTCCAGGGGCAGCAGGTGCCGGGAACGTCCATCTGCTTGTCCACGCAACAGAGTCGACCATTCACCCCCTGTCGCGGGAACCGACACTGCCCGGATGCAGCACCCGATTGTGGATTCCGCCAACCAGCTGAGCCGGATGGCCCGATTGAAGATCGACGACATCGATAAAAATAGCTTCTACCTGCGCCTGATCTCGCTGAATGCCCTGGTGGAATCCGCCCGGGCCGGAGATGCGGGGGAAGGTTTCGCCGTGGTGGCCGATGAGGTGAAACGGGTGTCCACCCTGATCGAAACCATCGTCGACGATCTGCGCCAACAACTGGATCGCCAGGTCGAAGAGTTGAATCGGTTGGGCCAGGAATCCCAAGCGGAGTTGGAACGGCTGCGCGGACAGCGGCTGGCGGCCCTGGCCCTGGGCCTGGTGGACATCATCGACCGGAACCTCTACGAACGCTCCTGCGATGTCCGCTGGTGGGCGACGGATGCCGCGGTGATTGGTTGCTGCACCGGGACCCTGCCCCCCGCCGAGGCCTCCGCCCGTCTGGGGGTGATCCTGGGGGCCTATACCGTCTATCTGGACATCTGGATCTGCGATCCCCAGGGCCGGGTTTTGGCCACCGGGCGACCGGACCGGTTCCCCAACGCCTCCGATAGCCAGGCGGCGGCGGAACCCTGGTTCACCCAGGCCCTGGGCCTGGGTGCGGATGGCTTCGCCGTCTCTGACATCGCCGTGGTCAACGCATTGGGTGGCCTCCAAACCGCCACCTATGCCGCTCCCATCCGCCAGGCGGACGGGCGGGTGGTGGGGGTCCTGGGGATCTTTTTCGACTGGGAAAAACAGTCCCGGACCGTGGTGGACAGCGTCCACCTGGACGCCTCGGAGCAGGGCCGAACCCGGTGCCTGCTGGTGGATGCCCAACACCGGGTGATCGCCGCCAGCGATGGCGCCGGGGTGCTTTCCGAGGTGGTGGAATTCGAGCCCAAGGGCCAGGCCCAGGGGGTCATCCTCCGCCAGGACGATCTGTTGGGCTTCGCCCTCACCCCGGGATTTGAAACCTACAAAGGTCTGGGGTGGTACGGGGTTCTGATTCAGGGTCGTTGATCAAGGCACCGGCCAACCCCCGCCCGGCCCCGGCTGATTGGTGAATACGACCACGTTCATCGCCCGATCGATCACCGTGGCCTTGGCCCCGGCCTTGGCCAGCCGCTCCACCAGATCATGTTCCCCCAACACCCAGATCCGCTGGGAAGATGCCAACGCCGCCACCAATTTTTCCATGGTCCACAAGCCCGCCGCCCCGGGCAGGTTCTCACCCTTGAGGTCGTAGGTGTCCTCTGGGAAGGGCAGGCTTTTCAGATCCGGAACGTTGGCGAAATGGCCCATCCCGGTTTCCCTCGCCCGGCCTACGGTGAACACCGGGCGCTCCAGGTAATACACGAAGTTGTAATCATGGATGAGCTCCTGGTCCACCACCACGGGATCGGTGGTTCCGGCGTGGCGGGCCACCAGCTGGGCCACCCGCTCCGAGGTGAGGTCCCGCACCGCCTGGTGGGCGACCCCCAAGATCAGAACCACGGCAAAGGCCGTGCCCGCCCCGGCAGTGAGCAGGGACCCCAAAATCGCCCGGCGCTCCATCAACAGGGCCGACCAGACATTGCCCAGGACCAGCAGCAACACCGCCGGCACCAGCACCGGCCAATAGCTCCAATCCAGGCGGGCGGCCTCATCAGGCTCGACGGATTTGAGGATCGGCCAGGCCACAGCCACGGCGAGGACCAGGATCCCGGCGGTGATCCCCGGGCTCCAGCGCAGCCAGGCGGCGGGACGGATCCGTTCCCGGCCGACGTAGATCGCATCCATCACCAGGAGGGCCACCGCTGGGAACAGGGGCATGAGATAGGTGCCCAGCTTCGAGGTACTGATGCTGAGAAACAAGAATGGGAACACCAAGACGCACAGCAGGTACAGGCGTAGACGGTCAGGGCCTTCCACCGGCAGCGGGGCCCGCCGACCCAGGAGGTCCTTCACCCGCCCCGCCAGGGCCGGCCACAGGTGGTCCCGGATCTGCAGCCCCGTGGCCGCCAGGGTTTGCAGGGGCCAGGGGAAGAATGCCGCCGGCAGGACCCCCAGGTACAGGTACCAGGGACCGGTGTGGTTCACCTGATCACTGAAGAACGCCTCGAAATTGAAGCGGACGTAGAAGTATTCCAGGAACCGGGCATCCCGCTGCCACACCAGCAGCGACCAGGGCGCATTCACCGCCGCCAGCAGCAACACGCCCCGAATGGGATGCATGGCCCACAGGGTGCGAAACACCCCGGCCAGGCCGCCGGTGACGAACGCGAAGCCGGCGATGGCCATCCCCGCGAGGACGATGGCCACCGGGCCCTTGGCCAGCAGGCCCAGGCCCAGGGCGATCCAAAACACCCAGATCCACCAGGCTGGTCCAGACGGCTCCCCCGGCCTGCCGATCCGGTCATGGCGCCACCAGGCCAGCCAGACCACCGCCAAGCAACCGGACAAAATGGGATCGGTGGTCAGTTCCGTGGTCATCACCAGGAACATCGCCGACGACAGCAGGAATGCCGTGGCGGCAAAGGGGAAGCCGCCGCCCCGGAGGCCTCGGGCCAGGCCATACGTTGCGAACAACGACACCAGGCCGGCGGCGAAGGCCGGCAGGTGGGTGGCGTGCATGGATGGGCCAAAGGCCCAGCGGGCCGCCGCCGCCAGCCAATAGGTCAGGACCGGCTTTTCCATGTACGGGACGTAGTTGAGCTGGGGCACCACCCAGTCCCCCAGGGCGACCATTTCCCGGGCGGATTCCACGTAGCGGATGGACGAGCGCAGGGCCAGGTGGCCACCGCCAAGGGCGTACAAAATCGTCAGGACCAGGGTCAGGATCGCCAGATCCCGCCGCACCTTGCCCTGGTGCCACCAGGGACCGGGACCGGTGGACTCAAGACCGGCAGGCTCAGACGCCATGATTCGATTTCTCGCCGGAGGTTCGGATCGGGTTCTGCACCACTTCCGCCAGCAGATACGCCGGGCGCTGCTTCACCTCCCGGTAGATCCGCGCCAGGTACTCGCCGATCAGGCCCAGGGCCACCATCTGGATCCCGCCGAAAAACAGGATGAAGCACAGCAAGGTGGGGTAGCCCGCCGGGGTGTAGCCGTGGAGGATGAACACCTGGGAGGCCAGATAAAAACCGTACAACACGGCAAAACCACAGGAGGCGATACCCAGCCACAGCAGGAACTGCAACGGCGCGGCGGAGAAGCTGGTGATCCCGTCCAGGGCCAAGGTCAGGAGCTTACGGAAACTCTGCCGGGCCTCGCCGATCACCCGGGCGGGCCGATCGTACAATACGTGGGTGCTCTTGCGTCCGACCCAGGCGTACAGGCCCTTGTGGTAGCGGTCCCGCTCGGGCAGGCGCAGGAGGTCCTGGACCACCAGCCGATCCAGCAGGCGAAAATCCCCGGCTTCTTCCGGGATGTGGATGGGGCTGAGGGCATTCAGCAGGCGGTAGTGCACCGTGGCGGTGAGCTTCTTGAAGGCGGATTCCTCCCGATGCCGGCGCACGCCATAGACCATGTCGAAGCCGGCCCGCCAGCGTTCCAGGAACAGGGGGATCACCGCCGGGGGATCCTGGAGATCCGCATCCATGGGGATGGTCACGTCGCCTTGGACGTGGGCGAAGCCCGCCAGGAGGGCGTTCTCCTTGCCGTAATTCCGGGTGAACGACACCAGGCCCAGACGGGAGTCCTGGGCCATCAGCCCGCGCCAGACTTCGACGGTGCGGTCCCGGGAACCGTCATCCACCACCAGGATCTCCCAGGGGCAGCCGGTGCGCTCCAGTTCCGCCCGGATCTCCTGGTAGGCCACGGGCAGGGCGGCCTCCTCGTTGTGGGCGGGGACGATGATGCTGATCGAAGGGAATGCGGGGCGTGGGGACATCAGGGGGTTCTGCCGATTCAAGGGGTCCGGGGCGGCAGGTGCCGGCCCACGGTGACCAGGGTCAGCCAGCGGCCCCGGTTGTAGTTGTAGCCCAGCCGCCGGTCGATGAGGGTCAGGCCGTTCCGCCCGGGGACAACGCCCGCCTCCTCCAGCCGCTCCGGGGTAGCCACCAGGACGCCGGGGCCGGCCTGGGTCGCCCAGCTGCGGACGTCGTCGGATGACAATTCCGGCACCGGGGCCCGGTCGATGGCAAACAGCAGGCTGGGCTCATCGAAACCGGCGGTGGCGACCGGCACCCCGGGGGCAGCCGCCCGGTTCACCGCCCGGCCCACCGCATCCGAGGATTTGAAATCATTCAACGATGGCAGCACGAACAGACTGGCGCTGAGGACGATCACCACCATCCCCGTGGCCAGCCAGCGGGCCGCCACCACCGGACGGACCAGCCAAGCCCGCCAGACCAGGAATGGCAGGGCAAAAAACACTACGCCGGCACCCACCGCCGCCTGGCGCAGCTGCCACAAATCCTGGGATGATTCCCCGACGGGGCGGGGATCATCCAACGGCAAAAACCACGGGGCGACGATCAGGCCCAGACCCACGGTGCCAAACAACCCGGCCAACAACCACCGGCCCCGGGCCAGCCAACACAGATCCTTCGGATTCAACGCCCCGGCTTCCGCCTCGGCAATCGTGGCCACCAGGGCCAGGGCCAGACCCGGCAGGGCGGGGACGATGTAGTGGGGCAACTTGGTCGCCACCAGGGTCATCAGGACGAAAGTGGGCAGGAACCAGGACAGGGCCACCACCCGCAGACGGACATCCCCCAGGCGGCCCCCCAGCAGGGACGACAAGGTGGCCGGCAGGTATGCCGTCCACGGCAGGCAGGCCACCAGGACCACCACGCCGTAATAGGGGAACGACCGCCACAGAGGCCCGCCGTGGCTTTCCATCGGCGCCGCCGCCCGGCCGACGATGTGCTTCATGATCGCGATATCCCAGAACTGGCCGTTGGTGGCGCTGTTGGTTGGAATGGCCCAGCCCAGGTAAAACAGCACGCCGATCACCGAGGCAATGGTCAGATCCCGAATCAACGGCGGCGGCGGCAAGACCCGGGCCGGGTCCACCGCCACCTGGGACGCCCGGCGCATCAGCCACCACGCCAGCAGCAGCGAAGCCCCGGGCACCGCCATTCCCAGGGGCGCCTTGGTGAGCATCCCCAGGCCCATGCCCAGGCCCATCACCAGGGCCCGGGGCCACGAGGACTGGGTGCGAGCGGGATGCCCCTCGGGCTTCGCCAGGGCCAGGAACCAGGGCAGCATGGCGACGATCAGACACAGCAGCAGGAGGGCATCCGTGGTCGCCGCGCCCCCCACCACCAGCATCAGGGGCATGGTGGCGAACAAGCCGATCAGGCGCAGGCCACTGGCGGGAGCGATCAGCTTGGCCGCCAGCCAGCCCAGCAGGCTCAGGATCCCCACCATCGCCCCACAGGACCACAGGCGGAAGGCGATTTCCGTATTACCCAGCACCTTCGACGACCCGGCCATCAGCCAGAACACCAAGGGCGGTTTGTGGAGGAACGGCTCGCCGTTGAACGTGGGCACCAGCCAGGACCCGGAGCGGAGCATCTCCTGGGCGGTCTGGGCGTAGAACGTCTCGTCCCGGTCCCACAGGCTGGACGCCCCGGCCAACAGCAACAACAGCCCCCCGGCGGCCAGGGCCAGGATCACCGCCAGCTTTTTCCCTCCCAGTCGACCGGCATCCCAAGTGCGGATCCAGGGCACGGCGATGAACAGCAGCACCCCCGGGAGAACCGCCGCCAGGAACGGCGGCATCAGGGGATTCGCATCCCCGCCCTGGATCTTCATCAGCACTCCGGCCCACGACCCGGCCCCCACCAGGAGCGTCACCAACAGGTACCAGCGGGCAGTGACCCAGCGCAATCCGGGCAGCCCGAAACGTCGGTTCAGGGCATGGGCCAGAATCCCCGCCAGCATTCCCACGGTGACGCCGGCGGCGACATCCGACAGGTAATGAAAGTGCTTCACGACCCGGCCCAAGCACACCCCCAGGGTCAGGGCCAGGGCCACCCCGGCGAACCACTTCGCCTGACGAGTACCATAATTCCACATCAGAGGGATCAGCAGGGCGCAGGTGGCCACATCCCCGCTGGGAAAGGAAAACGTATCGCCATTGGGCCGCATCCGGCCCACGGGCCACTTGATCGCCCACACCAGGGCGGCCACCAGGATTAGGGCCAGGACACCCTCCTGGGCCACCCGCCGCCGGCCCGCCGCCCCCAGGGCCAGGACCAGGAACAGGATCATCTCCCCATGACCGAAGGGCCGGACCAGGGCCACCAGATCCCCCAGCCATGGCCCTGCCGCCCCCAGAAAACCCGGGACCCCGGCAGCGCAACGCAAGTCCAACGGTTGCAAGACCACCGCCAGGACGGCGAAAAAGGCCGCAAAAAGCAGCATCGTCACCTGCTGGCGCAACCCCGTGCGGAGCCAACCATCATCAGATTCCAACAGGGCCGCATCAGGCATGGCGGAACTGTTGGGGAAAAGCGGCTGGTTCAAGCGGGCCGGGGGTGCCGTCGCAGGGCGCCGCAATGGAACGCTGGATGTCCATGACCGAGCACTCTTTGCGGCGCCAGTCCGGTCGTCCGGTCGTCCGCCAGCAATGAGTCTCTCGGATTTTCCCACTGAACACTTGGCTTCAATGACGACCGAACGACCGGACGACCGGACGACCGGACATTTTCATTGAGGTGCCCTGGGTGCCGTCGCCGCCGATGCCCGCCGTTTGCCCGGACCCGCCCTGGCGAACACTGCCGCGCCGATGTCCGCCGTCTTGTCCTCTGCGCCGCCGCCCCTGGCTCGCTCGTTCGTCTGGTACCTGCTCATCGGCGGGGCCAAGACCCTGGGCAGCTATGGCGGCTTCGCCGCCCTGGTCCTGGCGGGCCTCCACCCCCAGGCCGCCCTGGTGGCCACCCATCTGCTGGTCACCGTCCTGGGCTATCCCAGCCACGCCCGCCTGGCCTTCGGGGTCATGGGCTGGGGCGGGTTCTGGCCCTATTTCCTGATCGCCAACCTGATCTACGGGGTGAATGCCGGCCTGCTGGCCCTGGGCACCGCCCTGCGCCTGGACCCCCTGTTGGCCCAGGCCCTATGCCAGCTGGTGACCATCCCCCTCGGCTTCGTCCTCATGCGCCGGCTGGTCCGGCGCCCTGCACCCCCCGGCCCATGAGCGATCCTGCGTCATCCTTCGCCGAGGTTGCCCTCCTGATCCGCGAGGCCAGGCAGCGGGCGTATACCGCGGTTAATTCGGCCCAGATCGACCTATACTGGCAACTCGGAGCCTACATCAGCGCCAAGATATCCGCCGCGTCCTGGGGCGAAAAAACCGTGGCGAGTCTAGCTACCTACCTGGCTGAACACCACCCGGATCTCCGGGGCTTCACCCGGGCCAGCCTGTTCCGGATGCGCCAGTTCTTTGACGCCTATCGGAATGCCGGGCCAATTGTCGCAACGCTGTCGCGACAATTGGCCTGGAGCCATCATCTGGCCATCCTAGGGCGTTGCAAAACCTTGGATGAAAGAAAGTTCTACATTGAGACCGCGGTGCGCGAACGCTGGTCATACCGAGTACTCGGGCGCCATCTCACCGGCGGCCTGTTCCTGAGAGCCGTAGCCGATCCAGCCCAGACTTCGGCCACGCTGACCACTCTCCATCCTGATGCGGCGGAATCATTCAAGGATTCCTACTTGCTGGAGTTCCTCGACCTGCCCCAACCCCACTCCGAAAAAGATCTGCGCCAGGGCTTGGTCGCCAATCTCCGCCAATTTCTCCTCGAACTGGGCCGGGATTTCTGCTTCGTCGGTGAGGAGTTTCGTATCCAAGTCGGCGCCAAGGACTTCGCCATCGACTTGCTCTTCTTCCATCGGGGCATGTCATGCTTGGTCGCCTTCGAACTGAAAGTCGGCGAATTCGCCCCGGCAGATCTGGGACAGCTTTCCTTCTACCTGGAAGCCCTCGATCGGGACCACAGGAAGCCCCACGAAGCGCCCGCCATCGGGGTATTGCTGTGCGCCGGCAAGGATCGGGACGTAGTGGAATACGCGCTTTCCCGCACCCTGTCCCCGGCGCTGGTGGCGGACTACCGCACGGCGATGCCGGAAAAAGCCGTACTTGAGGCCAAGTTGGCAGAATTCCATCGTCTGGCCAACCAGTGTCGCGATACCGACCATCCACCCCGCTAACCCGTCCACTCTCACCATTCCCCCGGCCCCGCCCATGCCTGATCCCGCCCGCATCCTCCTCATCCGCTGTGGCGCCCTGGGGGACATGGTCCAGTTGTCGGCGGTGGTGGGGGCCCTGGCGGACCACCATGGGGTGCCGGTGGATGTACTGTCCAGCGGCGGCTTTTCCGCCGCCTGCCTGACCGGCATGCCCGGCCTGGGGGAGCAGTTCAGCGTCAAGCATCGTCGCCGGCCGGGGTGGCTGGCCCCGGATGTCCGCCGCCTGGCGGCGACCCTGGCCGCCCGGGGCTACGCCCACGTCTATCCCTTCGACCGGGTGCCCGTGGTGGAACGGGCCTTGGCCAAGGCCGGGGCGGTGGTCCACAACACCGAGATGCCCACCACCAGCATCCATGCGTTGGATAGTTACCGGGAACAGTTGGTGGCCGTGGGCGTCCAGGCCCCGGCGCTGATCCACCAGCGAGTGGTCGCCACCGCGCCAGAGCGGGCCGCGGCCCAAGCGCTGCTGGCCAAGCATGGTCTGGCCGGGAAGCGGGCCATCGTCATCCAGGCGGGGAACAAGCGGACCCTGCATTTCTTCGCCCGGTTCCGCCCGGGACGGGATCTGAAGGCCTGGCCCACCGCCTACTGGGTGGGGGCCGCCACGTCCCTGGCCACGGCCCATCCCGACGCCGCCATCGTCTTCGCCGGGGCACCCCCAGAATGGGACCTGGCGGAGGACATCCGCCAGCAGCTGCCCGCAGAAATCCGCCAACGCAGTGCCAACCTGGCCCGGGACCTGCCGGTGCGGACGCTGGCGGGTCTGCTGGCCGAGGCCCTGGGCTGCCTGTCCGTGGACACCGGCCCAGCCCACCTGGCCGCTGCCCTAGGCTGCCCCCTGGTGGTGTTGTTCGGCCCGGCGGATCCCCTGGCGATGGTGCCCCGGGGTCCGGGGCCGGTGGCGATGGTCCGCTCCGGCGTGGCCTGCAGCCCGTGCTATGGAACCATGCGCCGGCGGACCTGCCGGGAAAATATCTGCATGCGCCAGATCAGCGTCGCCCAGGTGGCCCAGGCCTGGGCCGGGCTGGGGCTGAAACCGTCAGCGTAGTCTCAGCCTTCCAGCAACAACAAACCCTGAAGGGACGAGAGCCACCCCGGGGAGGACCACGAGCCGGTGAACCGGCCATCGGCGGTGAATTCCAGGAGCTGGCGGCCCTTGTGCCCGTTGTCCGGGCCATGCCCCTGCCAGTTGACCACCAGCAGCGTGCCATCGGCCCGGACCTGGAAGGTGGCGTAGAAAAACGGGGCGATTTCAGCGGGGAGATCTGCGGCCCGGCCAAAAGTCTGGGCCAGGGTGCCATCGGCGGCGAACCGGGCCATGAACGCCCCGTAGCCGGCGGCCACCAGGGTCGCACCATCCGCCAGCCGCTGGGCCTTCCAGGCGTGAAGAAAGCCCTCGACCCGGAAGCTGCGGAACGCCTGGAGATCGCCGGTGGTCTCCAGGATGTGGTCGTTGGTGCACAGCAGGTAGCGCCCCGGGCCGGCAGGCTGCATCAGACGCACATAATCGCCGTCCCGGCGGGCCGTGGCCACCACCGAGCCCTGGGCGTCGATGCTCAGCACCACCACCCCGGGTTTACCATCCAGATCGGTGCCGGTGACCAGGGTGACGCCATCCTGACGCGCCACCGAGGTCACGTTCTTCCACCGGTTCACCGTGGACACCACCCGGCCGGTGGCGAGCTCCACCTCAAAGACACCACCGTCGAAACCCACCAAGGCCCGGTCGGCGTCCAGGCGCTGCATCGACCGGGCCAGGGGATGGTCCTTCAAGTCGAGGATCCACAGGGCCTCGGACCGGTCGGTATCGA
>CANIXE010000017.1 GCA_947470885.1 Planctomycetota bacterium | reverse complement strand
GATATGGCTGGCGATAGGCCAAGCGACTCCGACCAGCACAACAACTTCGACGACGTCACTAGGAGCGCCGAGCGCCAGCTCGGCTCGTCTTCCCCAACAGCTCACGAAAAAGACCCAAAACAGGCCGAGCTGGCGCTCGGCGCTCCCAGTGAAGAGCAGCCCATCGATATGGCTGGCGATAGGCCAAGCGACTCCGACCAGCACAACAACTTCGACGACGTCACTGGGAGCGCCGAGCGTCAGCTCGGCTCGTCTTCCGATATCCCCGACCCCAAACAGGCCGAGCTGGCGCTCGGCGCTCCGGTCGGCGCTCCCGGGAACACCAACGACGAACCCCCGTTGGTCGAAGACCTCCCCCCCGCCACGGCGCCCCTGCCGCCCCTGGAAGAACTGCCGCCCCCTCCGGGCGTGGGCGACCTGCCCCCCGCGGAGCTCCGTTCAGTGGTGGAAAGCCTGCTGTTCGTCAGCCACCGACCGTTGACCGTCGCCCGCCTGGCGGCCTGCCTGCCGGGGGTGGATGCCCCCTACCTGGAGGGCTTCCTCCAGGGTCTGGCGGACCGTTTCACCAGCGAACGCCGAGGCTGGGAATTGCGCCGGGAAGCCAACGGCTGGCAGTTGATGACCCGGGTGGAGCACCATCCCTGGGTCCGCCAGTTGGAACGCCGGGAACTGCCCACCAAATTGACCAAGGGGGCGATGGAGACCCTGGCCGTGGTGGCCTACAAACAGCCGGTGACCCGGGGCGCCATCGAGGACATTCGGGGCGTACAATGCGGCCCGGTGCTACGCCAACTCATGGACCTGCGCCTCGTCCAGGTGACCGGCCGGGAAGAGGGCACCCTCGGCCGGCCCCTGCTCTACGGCACCACCGACCTCTTCCTCCAGCGCTTCGGCCTGGGCGGTCTCCGGGACCTCCCCCGGCGTTATGAAATGGGAGGCTGACCATGGGCAAATCCGGCTGGCTCATCTTTGGCCTCCTCGTCCTCGCCTTGACGGTCTACGCCTTCCGTCCGGAAGCCTCCCCGGACGCCCCGGTGAAGGTGTGGCAGGGCACCGTCCCCACGGCCTACACCCTCACCGCCGACGGTCGGGATCAGACGGTGAATGGCGACCGGGTCCGCCTGGGCACCCTCGACCGGGCCCGGAACGAGGAAAAAACCAATGCCCTCTGGGGAGCCATCAGCGGCCTCACCGCGGATCCGCGGAAGCAGCTCAACGGTATCGGCACCGCCCAGACCGCCGCCTATGGCCTGGATGGCCGCCGGCAGCTCACCGCCGAAGGTCCACCCCAGATAGCCCTCCGCTGGGGCGTCCACAACGGCACCGGCTATGTCTGGGATGGTCGCAGCACCTTCCTGTCAGTGGTGGACCCCGGACAGATCGCCCGGCTCGACCAGGCCGCCGGCCGCCTGGATGCCCCAGCCCTGATAGACCTCTCCACGCCTCCTGATCAGATCACCGTCGACGGCCTGATCCTGGGTCGCCAGGGCAGCGGCTGGTCCGCCATCCTGACCCCGGACCGCCCGGATTTCAGCGAACGTATCGACCGCCTGATGAGCCTGATCCGTCAGGCGGAGCTGGTCACCTTGACCCCGGATTCCAGCACCTTCCTGTTGCCGGTGGCGGGTACGGTGGTGCTAGGCACCCCGGGAACGACCCAGACCACCCTCACGCTCCGGGGCACCTGGGGCGCCGACGTAGTCGCCACCAACGGTGTCCTGGAAGCCACCGGCCTGCCCCCCCAGACCCTCGATCAGAAGGCCTTTGCCGCGTGGCGGGCCACCCTGGGGTCCTTCAAGACCGATCCTCTGATCAGCGTTGCCCGCTCGGTGGGGGGCATCGACAAGATCACCCGGGTGGATGCGACCCGGGACGGCACCTCCGAATGGCACCTCGACCGCCGGGATAAGACCGGCGATGCGGAAAATTTCCTGTGGGATCTTGTGTGGAACGGTGGCCGGGAAAACGCCGGCGACGACACCCTGGCCTATATCATCTCCACCCTGGACCGCCTCACCGTCCTTGAGCCCAAGCTGGATTCCAAGGCCCTCACCACTCCGGATCCCGGGGCCCTGGTCCTGACCCTGACCTATGGCCGGGCCCGGGAGGTGCTCACCGTCCGCCTCGGAAATTCCTACGCCGCCAGCGCCAGCCACCGGGGCAAGCTGCCCGATCCAGCGGCGACCCGGGAGGCCTTCTCTCCCCAACACTTTCTCGATGATCGACTGACCCGGCGTTCGGGGGAACGGGTGGCCAAGATCCAGCGGCGCATCCTCGATCAGACCACCCCCGCCGAGGAAGTCGTGGCCAAGGGAGATGGCGGCACCTGGCGCCGGACCTGGCCCACTGGCCCAGCCAGCCCGGTGGATGCCGGGGCCATCGACCGCCTGATCCGGGTGATCGCCCACGCCCGGGTCCAGGACCTGGCCCTGGTGGGCCTGGGGGCCGCCCCGGAACGGGCCAAGGCCCTCCTCGCCGCCCCGGACCTGGAACTGGCCGTGCGCTTCGCCGCTGTGGTCAAAGGCCGGGCCGCCAATGACGAAACCGATCTGGATGAAACCGCTCCCCAGGATTGGGGCATCGCCCTGAAGAAGCTGGACAACCGCTGGTTCGGTAGCGACCTGGAAGGTGGTCTGTGGTTCAGCCTGGACGACGACACCGTGGAGGAACTGCGCCGGCCCTTCGCTGACGGCCAGCTGTTCCCGGTGGTCGCGGCGGTGATTCGCTCGGTGGTGATCACCACCGGACTGAACGACCCGGACAAGCTGGAGACCCATCTGGAGCGCAGCGACGGCCGGTGGACGGTCCGCGCCGGCGACCAGGCGGCCAAACCCGCCCAGGAGGTGGAGGTCCGCCGCTGGTTCCGGGAATTGGGCCGCCTGCGGGTGGCCAAGTTGGACAGCCGGGCAGCCGAGCTGACCCCCTTGGAAACCGTCAGCACCATCGCCGTCGAGGTCCCCGCCCTGGGCAAGGGCAGCGAGACCCTGACCCTGGCCCTGGGCCGCCCTGGGCCCCAGGGCGTGCCCGTCCACGTCGCCAGCAACCAGGCCACCAGCAGCTTCCCCCGGGGCCGGGCGTTGCTCGACCCCGCAGTGGCGGCGGGCCTGCTACCCAGCGCCGCCAGTCTGAAGGCACCGTGAGCAGCCGCAGGCTGCTGGGGGGTGGAGGGCCGTCAGGCCCGGAACGAAGCGGGGGCAAAGCCCCTGCTTCAACAGGAACTTGGGGTGGCGAAGCCGACCCTTCCGGCGAAGGCGGAAGCCCAGCGAAGCCGGGGAAGTTCCCAGGAAGCCTTCGCCAGGAGATCAGCGCCGCCCTGGCCGCCGCCGGGGCGGCGCCCCTGCACCGTTTCGGCCAGAATTTCCTGGTGGATCCCGCGGCCCTGGCCTGCCTCCTGGAAGCCATCGGCGCCGCCCCCGGGGTGCGGATCATCGAGGTCGGCCCCGGCACTGGAGTGCTGACCCGGCGGATGGTGGACGCCGGCGCCCAGGTGCTGGCGGTGGAGATCGACCGCGGATTGGCCGCCTGGCTGGAAACCGACCTGGTGCCCCGGGGCCTGGGCCTGGTGGTGGGGGACTGCCTGGCGAGCAAGACCCGCCTGCACCCGGACCTGGAGGCCTTCGCCGGGGCCGGTCCCTGGCGCCTGGGGGCCAACCTGCCCTACGACGTGGCCCTGCCGGTGATCCTCAACGCCATCGCCCTGCCGACGCCCCCTGACAAGATCGTAGTGACCATCCAACGGGAGGCCGCCGACCGCCTGTGCAGCCGGCCCGGCAGCGACGCCTGGGGCGCCACCGCGGCGGTCCTGCAGGCGGCGGGCACGCCGAAAATCCTTCGCCGCCTCGGGCCCGGCAGTTTTTTCCCCCAGCCCCGGGTGGACAGCGCGATCCTCGGCTGGACGCCCACCCGGGTCCTGCCCGCCGGCTTCGGCACCTGGTGCCGCAATGTCTTCGCCTACCGACGGAAGGTCCTTCCCGGGGCCCTGCGGGACGGCGGAATGGATCGTCCCCGAGCCGAAGCCGCCTGCGCCGCCGCCGGTCTGGATTCCCAGCGCCGCCTGGAGGGCCTGGACGAACAGGAGCTGGTGGCCCTGTACGCCGCCTGCCTGGCCACCGCCGATGCCGTCACCATCCCCGGGGAAGATCCATGAAACGCTTGTCGCTCCTCCTCCCTGTCATCTGCGCCTGCACAATCTGGGCCGGGGATTCCCCAGTGGTGGCGGAGGTCGGCACCCAACCCATCACCCTCCGCCAGTTGGAAGACGCCCTCCTCAGGAAAGAGGGCCGCGAGGCCATGGCCGACTGGGTTAGTAAAGGTCTGGATCGTCTGGATTTCCCGACGCTGAAAGACGACGACATCGTCCTTGCCATCGGCTTCAACAAAATCACCCGCCGGGAACTGGCGGACGCTCTCATGCGCCGGGGCGCCGCCGCCGCCCGGGAAGACCTCATCAATATCGCCGTGGTCGAACAGGCGATGACCGCCGCCAACATCCTCGTCACCCAACCGGTCCTCGACCAGTGGTGGACGCGGATGGCGCGGATGTTCGCCCACAACCTCAAGGCCCAGGGCCAGGGCGAAGTGGATTTCGCCCAATGGATTCAAAACAAGGAGAAGATGACCCCGGCGGAATTCAAAGCCCAACCGGCCTTCCGGATGATGGCCGGACTCCACGCCCTGGTGCAGCAGCGGGCCGCCAACGAATTTCCTGAAGACGAACTGCAAGCCTGGTTCGCCCAGCATCCTGAACGCTGGCGCACCTTCGAAGCCGTGGAACTCTCGGTGATTTCCGTGCCCTATCGCAAGGAGGAACGCAAGGAGCCCGGCCCCAGCCCGGCAGAACGGGAACGCCTGGGCCAAGTGATGGACGGCCTGTGGCGACAGATCAACCAGGGCCAGGTGTCGTTCGCCGACACCTGGCAGTACTTCGGCCGCTCCTATGACCCAGGGGCCAACCAGGGCAAGGTCGGCTGGGTTCGTCAGGACGGTATTCGGGACGCCGACGGCCCGAAAATCAGCAAGGAGGTCCTGGCCGCCGCTTGGTCCCTGGACAAGTTCCCCGTCCTTCTCCCGCCCCTGGCGGATGACCGGGGCGTGACCATCGCCGTGGTCCACGGCCATCGCCCCCAACGGGATCCGAATTTTGCCGAGATCCGGGATCAGGTCCGGGCCGACCGGATCGACGAAACCCTGGAAGCCCGGATCAATGCCTTGTTGGCGGATTTGCGCCGGTCGGCCGACGTGAAACTGAAGAGCCTGACCGAGGCCCGGGAGAAATGAGCGGATCCGCTCTCCATTCCCCCCATCAGTCCCACCGGATCACCCTGGTGGGGATGCGGGCCTGCGGCAAATCCACCCTGGGGCGCCTGGTGGCCTCCCGCCTGGCCTGGCCGTTTCTTGACGCCGACCACGAATTGGAAGTGCGCCTGGGCAAGCCCATCCCCCAGGTGTTCAAAGAGCATGGCGAGCTGTTTTTCCGGGACGCGGAAGAAGCCGTCCTAGCCGAACTCCTCGCCCATACCGCCCCGATGGTCCTGGCCACTGGCGGCGGCGCGATCCTGCGCCCGGACACCCGGGAACGCCTGCGCCGCCGGGGCGGTCTGGTGGTCTATTTGGAAGCCCCGGTGCCGGTGATCCAGGAACGCCTGCGCCGCCACGACGGCGGTCGCCCCAGCCTGCTGGGGGCAGGTCACCCGGCGGATGAGATCCCGGCCCTGCATGCCTTGCGGGATCCCCTGTACCGGGAAGTGGCCAGCGCCATCGTCCCCAGCGTCCCGGGTGCCGGTGGACCGGCCCTGGTGGCGGATCGGATCGTGGCTCTGCTGCAACCAACCGGCGACAAAACTTTCCGGTGAGGTCCTGCCCGGCGGCGGACAGAAGGGGATATGATGCTCACCTCACCTCCCCGCTTGCACCCCTCCCCAGACCCCGGTGCCGGTACCGCCACCGATCCTGATGGCGGCCCGGACTTCCTGGCCTATGTCCGTACCCGGGACCGGGCAGCCCTGGAACGCGCCCTGGCCATCGCCACGCCCCGGGCCTATACCCAGGCCTGGCGAACCCTGGGCAACCAAGCCGATGCGGAGGACGCGGTCCAGGAAGCGATGATTCAGCTGCTGCGGGGCGTGGAAGGCTACCATGGGCGAATCCCGTTCGCCGCGTGGCTTGGACGACTGGTCCAAGTGGCCTGCTGGCAGCAACGTCGCCAGGCCGTCCGCCGCCACCGCCGGGATCTTGCCGCCATGTCGACCACAACCGCCTTCCCCGCCACCCCCACCGCCATTGGCAGCGATGCCGAAATCGCCGCCCAGGTCCGCGCCGCCGTCCAGCAGCTCGGCGCCGACGAGCGGACCGCCATCGAACTGCATTATTTCGCCGGGGTGCCCCAGGCTGCCGCCGCCGCCGCCCTGGGCCTGCGCGAGGGCACCCTGGCCATGCGCCTGTCCCGGGCCCGGGATCGGCTGCGCCGCCTGCTTTCCCAGCGCGGCGTCGCCCTGGGTGCCGCCGCCCTCCTGGGCGTGCTCAGCGGGACTTCAGCCCCGGCGGCCGACACCGCGTTCCTGGAGCGGATGCAGACCCTGGCCCGGACCCCACCCACCCCCGTTCCCGCCTGGCAATTGCACGCCGGATCGTTCCTCGCCCGGCATGCCAAGCACCTCCTCCTCGGATCCGCCGCCACCCTGGCCGTGGTCGTGGGGTGCCTGGCGTTGACCCGAAATAGCCCAGCCCGAGCGGATTCCCTGCCCATCACCCGGAATGTGCAGGAATTGGCGACTTCGACAGAGACCCGGGCTTTCCCCGCAATCGCCGATGCCAAGCCCCAGACCATCCGCCAAGCTCAGGACGCACCCCGGGCTGAACCCGACACCCCGCCTGTCGCCGCACCTGCCCCGGCGGAATCCATTCCCAATGTCACCTTCTCAACGCAAAAAATGGAAGTGAAGCACGTCGTTCATTTCCTTTTCGTAATGACGAACGTTACCATTGATCTGATCAACATCCCCGATCAGAGAATCTCCGTTGATTGGCAGGAGATACCCTTCCCCGAATGCCTCGCAAAATTGGGCAAGCTCTGCGATGCCAAGGTGGAACAGGTGGACGGGAAACACTGGCGCCTGTCCGGGGTGGCCATGCCTCGGCCGGCGAATTTTTGAGCCACCACTGGTCGCCTTCGTCGCTACCGCTCAAAACCGGTATTAAAGTCCCAAAACCACGGCCGAGCCTGAAGCTCGCCTGAACGACCGCGGCGAGCTTCAGGAAGCCCAGTCCCCGCAGGAGTGAGCGGTGCGGGATCCCCCGGCCAAGGGGTCGGTGGAGGCTGGGGTTGTGGTTCGCGACGCACCGGATGCAGCGCGGCGCAGTTGGCGAACACGGCGAAGCTGACCAGAGCAAGAAACCAGACCCCCATCTTAGCCATGGTAGGAAGCATGGTCTGGATCATCCGCCAATCCGCATGTTTCCGGTGAAAAAAATCGCGTAGCAGCTACCGATGCCGAAGGCGATGGTGGAAAGGGCAAGGATGCCCAGCCAAATCAGGATCTTCGACACCGGCCCGCCGTGTTTCCGTTCCCGGACATGGTAGAGCGCCACGGCGCCCCAAATGGCCAGGGCGGCGAGGGCCGCCGGCAGGACCATGAACAGTAAAAATCCGAAAACGGCACCTGAATTCATGACGTCATTCCATCACCGGGCGCCCCAGGGCAAACCTCGTCTTGCCCTCCCCTCCCACGCTCCAGCGTGGTCCCATGACTCCCCGCGTCCGCCCCTACCTGTTTTATGGCGCCACCCAGGCCCTGTGCGCCACCTGCTTGCGGATCGTCCAGGCGAAGGAGGTCATCGAGGACGGAAAAGTATTTTTGCTGAAACGCTGTCCCCAGCACGGACCTGAGAAGGTGCTGGTGGCGGAGGATGCGGCCTATTGGCGCCTGGGCCGGGAGAAATTCCTGAAGCCACCGGAACAGGTGGTCCAACCCAATACCGCCCACCGCTACGGCTGCCCCTACGACTGCGGGATCTGCCCAGAGCACGAACAGCACGGCTGCCTGTCCCTGCTGGAGATCACTGACCACTGCAACCTGCGCTGCCCCACTTGCTACGCCGGCAGCGGCCCGGAACGCCAGACCCACCGCAGCCTGGCGGTGATCGAAGGGATGTTGGACCGGATCGTCGCCAACGAAGTCGAACCGGACATCGTCCAGCTCTCCGGCGGCGAGCCCACTTTGCACCCGGAATTTTTCGCGGTGCTGGATGCCTGCCGCCGCCGGCCCATCCGCCACCTGATGCTCAACACCAACGGGGTGCGGATCGCCACCGAGGCGGGTTTCGCCGAACGCCTGGCGGACTACGCGCCTCGGTTCGAGGTATACCTCCAATTCGATTCCCTAGAGGAAGCCCCCCTGAAAGCCCTACGGGGCGCGGACCTGCGGAGCGTGCGGGAAAAGGCCCTGGCGAAACTCAATGCCCTGAACTTATCCACGACCCTCGTGGTCACCGTGCGCAAGGGTCTGAACGACGGCGAACTGGGGCGGATCATCGACTTCGCCTTGCAGCAACGCTGCGTGCGCGGGGTGACCTTCCAGCCGGTCCAGGATGCGGGGCGCAATGACGGGTTCGATCCGGCGATCCATCGGCTGACGCTGTCAGAAGTTCGCCGGAGGATCCTCGAACAGTCACCGATTTTCCGTCCCGAAGACCTGATCCCGGTGCCCTGCCACCCGGACTGCCTGGCCATGGCCTATGCCTTGAAACGGGACGGGAAGGTGACGCCGTTGACCGGCTTGATCGATCCCCAGGTGCTCATCGACGGTGGGCGGAACACCATCGTCTACGAGGCCGACGCCAGCCTGCGCACCGAACTGTTCAAGGCCTTCAGCACCAACCACAGCCCCCACTCCGCCGCCGGAGCTCTCCACCGGCTGCTGTGCTGTCTACCGGGGATCGGCGCCGTGGCGGGGGCGGTCGCCCCCAGCTATGACCAAGTATTCCGGGTGATCATCATGCAGTTCCTGGACCGCCACAGCCTGGACCTGCGGAACGTGCGCAAATCCTGCGTCCACATCGCCCACCCGGATGGCCGGCGGATCATCCCCTTCGACACCTACAACCTGTTCTACCGGGATGATCTGGAACAACGGGTCCTGGCGCCCCTGCGGGCCGGCACCCAAGCCCCATGAGCTACTCGCTCTGGGTCGCCCTGGGGATCCTGGCCGCGTTCCTGGCTAGCCGGGGCCAGCCCGCCGACCGCCCCGAACTGGCCCCCCACCGCCAGGCGTTGTTCACCGCGGCGATGATCGGCGCAGTCTTGGGGGCATTCCTATTCGAGTTGCCCGCAGACCTGGCGGGCTGGGCCTGGGTGCCACCGGATGCACCCAAGGACCTGCTGCCCCTGGGCGGGCGCACCGTGCTGGGCGGATTGCTGGGGGGCTGGCTCACCGTGGAAGCCGTGAAATGGCGGCGGGGGATCCGCGACCCCACGGGGGATCGCTTTGCCCTGCCCTTGGCCCTCGCCCTGGCGTTTGGCCGCCTGGGCTGCACCAGCGCCGGCTGCTGCGCCGGTCAGACCTGCGTGACCGAAACGTGGTGGACCTGGCACGGACGGATCCCCGTCCAGCCCATGGAAGCCGCCTTCCACGCCGGTTGCGCCCTGGCCCTGTGGTGGGCGGCCCGCCGGGGCTGGGCCACCGGCCGCCGTTTGGCGATCTACCTCACGGTCTATGGCGTGGTGCGTTTCGCCCTGGAATTTGCCCGGGAGAATCCCCCCATCGCCCTGGGGCTGACGTGGTACCAATTCCTAGCGTTGGCCTTGGTCGTCCTCGCGGGTGGAACATGGTTCCATCGGTCGTATTCGATGGCCCATGTCCGGTCGTCCAAGGATACGTCGACCGGATCATGTGACCCCCACCGGGAGGAATCCGTTCGAGGCACATCCGCCCACGCCGATAGACCTTTCGAATGACGACCAGACGACCGGACTACCGGACCAGCGCCGCGAAGCGGCGCTTCAGACCCGGCCCCAGGCCGCGATTTCTTGGGAAGGCGGGGCGGTGGGGGCGGACGACGGCGGGGGCGGCACGGTCCCCTCCAGGGTCAGTTCCACCAAGTGATTGCGCAGGGACAACGGCAGGGTCATGCCATTGCCCGTGGCGAGGTCGATGGCCGCCTGGATCTGGGAGATCCTCGCCATCAGTTGCCCCGTCGCGGAAATCACCGTGACGGTCATGGTGAAACTGCCGCCGCCGATGCGGGTGCAGCAGATCCCCAGGTTGACCTGATCGCCGTGGTGGATCGGCGCGCGGAATTCGGCGTCGATCTTGACGATGGGCAGGGCGATCCGGCCTTCTTTCAGAACGGCCGCAAAATCCAGCCCCACCTCGGCCAGGGCTTCTTCCGCCGCCCGGTGGGCAATGGCGATCAGCCGGGGGCCAAAAACCACGCCAGCGGCATCGATGTCGTCGAGGAGGAAGCGGTAGGGCTGGGTGACGAGGGGCATGGGGGATGCTGCACCCCCGTTGGCCCCTGCCAAGTGCAGCATTTGGGTGGCCAGACAACAGGCACGGGCAGGGTACCTCAATAAAAACGTCCGGTCGTCCGGTCGTCCGGTCGTCATTGAAGCCAAGTTTTCAACAGGAAGGCCCGAGAGACTCAATTATAGTGGACGACCGGACGACCGGACTGGCGCCGCAAAGAGCGCTCCGTCATGGACATCCAGCGTTCCATTGCGGCGCCCTGCAGGCACGGAGGGGGGACAACCCTTGAGTGCCGCCCGTTCGGGCCACCGTGCCCGCCCGTGCCGGAATCCCCCGAACTGCCGCTGATCGCCGACATCGCCGTGGATTGCCCGGGGCGGGATCATTATTCCTGGCTGGTCCCGGAAGATCTGCCGGTGGCCCCGGGGGACTGTGTCACCGTGCCCTTCGGCCGGCAGACCTTGCGGGGCTTCGCCCTGTCCGTGGAACGCCGGGCCGCGCCCACGACCTTCACCCTCAAGCCGGTGCTGGGGCGCCAGGAGGGCGTGCGCCTGCCGCCCCACCTGCTGCGCCTGATCGCCTGGGGTGCCCGCTATTACCGCTGTTCCCTGGGGGAATTCCTCGCCGGGGCGGTGCCCAAACCGGTGCGGGAAGGGGCCAAGCCCGACATCCGCATCCGCTATGCCCGGATCGACGGCTTCGCTGGAAAATTGACCGCCCGGCAGCGCCAAGTGTACGAGGCCATGTCCCCCGTGCCGACCCTGCGCACGGAACTCCACGAGGCCACCGGGGCCTCGGAATCGGTGTTCGACAAGCTGGTGGACCTGGGGGCCGCCCAACGGATCGAAACCGAGGATATCCAGGAGATCCGCCTGGGGGCGAAGGTGGAACGCCACCCGCTGACCAACGAGCAGACCGTCGCCGTGGAGGCCGTGGCCAAGGCCCTGGATGCGGGCCGGCACGAAACCTTCCTGCTCTACGGGGTCACCGGCAGTGGGAAGACCCTGGTCTACTTGGAACTGGCGGAACGGGTAATTGCCGCAGGAAAACAGGTGCTGCTGCTGCTGCCGGAGATCGGCCTGACGCCCCAGCTGGCGGCCCGGGTGCGCACCCGGCTGCCCCGCACGGAAGTCATGCACAGCGGCTTCACCGACGGGGAACGGGCCGCCGCCTGGGCCCGGATCGCCGCCGGCCTGGTGGACCTGGTGGTGGGCACCCGCTCGGCCCTGTTCGCGCCCCTGCCGGCCCCGGGACTGCTCATCGTCGACGAGGAACACGACCCCAGCTACAAGCAGGAGAGCACCCCCCGGTACCACGCCCGGGACCTGGCGGTGGTCTATGCCGGGCACCTGGGAGTGCCGGTGATCCTGGGTAGCGCCACCCCCAGCCTGGAGACCGTCCACAACGCCCGGCCCCAAGACGGCAAGCCCGCCCGCTACACCGTGCTGTCCCTGAAGAATCGCCCGGCAGGAGGCAAACTGCCCACCCCGGTGCTGGTGGACATGCGCGACGAGTGCAAAGCCCAGAAACGGGCCGCGGTCCTGTCCACGGTGTTGGTGGACCACCTGGTGAAGGCCAAGGCCGCGGGCAGCCAGGCGATCATCCTGCTGAACCGCCGGGGTTGGGCCCCCATCCTGTCCTGCGGCGAATGCGGCCAGGCGGTGATGTGCACCAGCTGCGACATCGCCCTGACCTGGCATAAGGCCGAGGGTATCCTCAAGTGCCACTACTGCGGCGCCCGACGGCCCCGGCCCCAGGACTGCCCGGTATGTACCGCCGACGCCCTGGGCACCACCGGGATCGGCACGGAACAGCTGGCGGCGGCCATCCCCGAGGCCGTCCCGGGAATGACCGTGCTCCGGGTGGACGCCGACACCGTGGCTGGTCGCCAGGGCCACGCCCGGTTGTTCCAGCAGTTCGCCGAGGGCGCCGCGGATTGCCTCGTGGGAACCCAGATGGTGGCCAAGGGCCTGAACTTTCCCAAGGTCACCGTGGTGGGCGTCCTGTGCGCGGACAAGGGCCTGGCTGTTCCAGATTTTCGCGCGGGAGAACGGACCTGGCAGCTGATCGCCCAGGTCGCCGGCCGGGCTGGCCGGGCGGACCGCCCGGGCACGGTGGTGGTCCAGGCCTACGACATCGACGCCCCCGCCATCCGCTGCGCCCTGGAAAATCGCCCCAAGACCTTCGTCGACGCCGAATTGAAACAGCGCCAGGAATACGGCTACCCCCCCTACACCGGGTTGATCCGCATTCTCTGGACCGGGGAATCCCAGGCGAACGTGCAATTAGTGGCCCAGGACCACGCCCAACGCCTGGAGGCCGCCCGCCACGGCGCGGTGGTCCTCGGCCCGACCCCCGCCAGCCTGGCCTTCGGCAAGGACCTCCACCGCTGGCACGCCCTCATCAAGTGCGCCAGCCGGGGCGCCGCCCAGGCCCTCCTGGACCGCCTGGCCGCCGAGGGTGGACTGCCTGAAAAGAAGGGCGTGACGGTGACCATCGACGTGGATCCGCAGGTAACTGGTTAATGGGGGAATGGGGGAATGCTCGAATGACGGGCAGGAATGCTCGAATGACGGGCAGGAATGCTCGAATGTGCGACAAGGATGCACCTGCCCAGCGCCACGGTCTGGCGAATGCCGGTCTGAGGTCCCAAGGGGCGTCAGTGTCGAGCATTCGCGCATTCGAGCATTCGAGCATTCATCATTCCAAGCCTTCGAGCCTTCATCATTCCCCGTTTTATCCCCTTGAGCCCCCTTAGGACCCAACATAAGTTCCGCCATGGGTTTTCAGGGCCAACTCGGTTCCATGCAACTGGCGGATCTCTTCCAGTCGTTCCTCGCCAACCGCCAGACCGGCACGTTGACCGTGAACACCAGGGAGTCGACGATCCGCATCTTCTTCGACGCGGGGCAGATCGCGATCGCCACCGCCCGGCCGGTGGAGGGCATGCCCTACCTCCTGGCGACGATGATCCGCAAGGGGCTGTTGACCCTGCCCAAGGCCAATGATCTGAAGGAACGGTTGCTGGTGACCCACCAGCCCCTCCGGGACTTGGTTCTGGGCAGCGGCCTCATCGCCGAGCAAGAGCTGGATGATCTGAGCGCCTGGTGCATCGAGGAGATCGTCTGCCCACTGTTCGAGGCAGATGATGGAGAACTGTCCTTCGAAGATGGTGACCCGCCCCAGGAACTGTTCGCCGGGGATCTGATCGAGATGGGCGAGGCCCGGGTGCCCACGCCCCAGCTGATCATGGAAGCCACCCGCCGGAAGGACGAGTGGGAGCGGATCCGGGCGGTGATCCCCCGGGACGACCTGCTGTTCCTGGTGGACAACGACGGCCGGAGCAACCTCCGGGAGATCCAAACCGATCCCGAAATGATGAAGGTGCTGCGCTACCTGGATGGCCGGCACACCCTGGACGACATCGCCAAAACCATCGGCGCCACCCGTTTCGACGTCTTTGCCATCGTCGCCCAGATGGTGGTGGCCAACGTCGCCCGTCCCCGATCCACCCAAGAGGTGGTCCAGGATGCGATGACCATGCGGGACGCCGGCGAGCTGCAGAAGGCCAAGGATCTGCTGGAAAGCGCCCTTCAGCATTCCCGGCAACCTGAAGTCATGCGCCCATTGGCGGAGATCTGCGGAGAGCTGAATCAGGCCGCCCGGGCGGTGGAACTATACCTCGAGCTGATCCAGGTGGGCAAGGATGCCGGCGAGCTGGATGCCGCCCTGGAGGACCTGAACACGGTGATTGGGCTGTCCCCCGAAGATCCTGAATTGCATTTC
>CANIXE010000016.1 GCA_947470885.1 Planctomycetota bacterium | reverse complement strand
GGTCATCTGTTGGAGGGAGACCCGGCCCTATGCCGGGCCGTGGCCGAAGGTGCATCCCTGGTGGTCGCCGGCCAGCAACCGGCCCTGGGGGGTGGTCCCCTCTATACGCTGATCAAGGCCATCCAGGCCCGGGAATTGGCCCGGATCGAAGGGCTGGTGCCCGTGTTCTGGATCGCCGGCGAAGACCACGATGTGGGCGAAGCTGGGCATGTGGACCTCCTCACCCGGGAGGGCCGGGTCCAGCGCTGCCAAGTGGCCCTGACGGGTCGGGCGGCCCTGCGTCACCGGCCCGCCCGGGAGGGTTGGGATGACCTGATGGTCGCGTGTGCAAAGTACCTGGGACCGGGGCTGGGCACCGCCTGGGTCCAGGCCCAGGCACCAAGTGAAGGCGAAACCTGGAGCGCTTGGCAGGGCCGCCTGCTCCGCGCCCTGGTGCCCGGTCTGTTGACCGTGGAGTCCCACCGCCTGCGACCCCTGTGGCGAACCGCTCTCCACCGGGCATTGACCGCCTGGCCGGTGACGGCCCTGGCGGAAGAACGTTCCCGCCTGTTGGCCGAGGGAATGGCGGATGCCTTTGGCCCAATGACGGAAGCTCCGGTATTTGCCGATCTTCCGGAATCCCGGGTGGCGATGACCCCAGCGGCAGCCCTGGCCCGGTGGGAGACCGATCCGGACAGCCTCAGCCCTGGGGCGGCCCTGCGTCCGTTGTTGCAGCAGGCTGCCCTACCCTGCACCCGCTTCATCGCCGGTCCGGGGGAGGCCGCCTACCACCGGTTCCTGGCTCCAGCCTATGCTGCCCTGGGGGTGGAACCGCCCCGCCTGATCCGACGTACCTCGTGCACCCTGGTGCCCGGCTGGTTGGCCCGGGCCGGGACGGGATGGGGGCTCACGGTGGAGTCCCTTGCCGGTTCGGTGCCCCCCAGCGTCATGCCGACTATTCCGCCGGATCCGGCGGTGCTGAACGCACTGGACGAGGCCATCCGGCGGACAGCCCTGGTCGCCCCGGCGGCGGCCCGCCGGCTGGAGCGGGAACGGGTGCGATTGCTGCGGGAATTGTCGCGGGTTGCCCGCAAACAGCGGAATTTGCCGGCGATCGGCATCCTGCGCAGCTATGTGCGGCCCCGGGAGCTCCGCCAGGAGCGGGTCCTGGGCATCATCCCCGCCGTGTGGGAACATGGACCGGGAGTGGTCCAGGTCCTGGCCGCCGGACTGGCGGGGGCATCCACCGGGGGAGAACTGTTCCTACGGTTGGATCAGGCGTAGGGCCAGGCGGCTGACCATTTCGGAGTGGCTGGCGAGGGGGCCGGGCAACCGGCCGTAGAGCACGAACACCGCAGTTTCCAGGAATAATCCGGTGAGGGCGGCGGCGAGGTTGGCCGACGGCAGATCCAGATGACGTTCCTGGATCGCCTGGTTGGCCAGGGCTTCCACCACATCCAGAGGAGTCCGACCGTAGTCCTGCAGGGCGGTGCGGGTATCGTTGCTGGTGAGGAGAATGAAGCGGAATACCAGGGGTTCGGCGTCATACAGGGCGTAAATCCCGGCAACTGCAACTTTAATCTTGGATTCCAGGTCGCTGGCCCCGGCAATGGCCTTGTCCAGGCGCGCCACCACCTCGGTCAAATGCTCCTGGTACAGCTCCCGGACCAGGGCCTCCTTTCCGGGCCAATGGCGATATAAGGCTGCCTCGGTGTAACCGGCGGCATGGGACACTTCGCGGATCCCCGTGGCGTCAATCCCATGTTCGACGAACAGCTGCAGGGCTGCCGTCATGATGGGTTTTTTGGCGCGGACCGGTCTGGACATGCTGGATTTTCCCAACGGGGAGGGCGGCAGCAAGATGGCAGGCAACGTGGGATCGATCACTGTGTTCTCCCCGCCTTGCCAACCCTGATCGGCCTGGACCATCTGCCCATGATCCACGCCTGGGTAGCAAACGGCAAAGGCCTGGTCCGACATGAGGCCTGCCAGGATTGCATTCCCGAGGCGGCGGCCTGGCTCGATTTGGTGGACATCACTTCGGAGGAGGACGCCAAGGTCGAGGCCCTGCTGGGCATCGCGGTGCCGACCCGGGCGGAAATGCAGGAGATCGAAGCCTCAAGCCGGCTCTACAAGGAAGACGGCGCTTCCTACATGACGGCGACGATGCTGATCAAGACCGAGACGATGTCGCCTGAATCCACCGCCGTGACCTTCATCCTCACGCCCCAACGTCTGGTCACTCTCCGCTATGCCGAACCCTGGTCGTTCCGCACGTTTGGCCAACGGGCGGGGAAAAACGGCTTGGCCACTGCGGAACAGATCTTCGTCGGTTTGATGGATACCACGGTGGAGCGTCTGGCGGACATGCTGGAACTCGTCGCCCTGGAACTGGACCATGTCAGTCAGATGGTGTTCAAGCGCACCCAGCAGGTGTCGGATGCGGAATTGCAGCGGGCCATCATCAAGATCGGGACGTGTGGAAACATCCTGTCCAAGGTTCGGGAATCCTTGATCGACAAAAGCCGGGTGATGACTTTCGCGGAACAGAGCTGCCATGATTGGCTGACCCCGGACAGCGCCAGCCGGCTCAAGGCCCTGCTCCACGACATCCAGACCCTCAGTGACCATGCAACATTTATGTCCGGCAAAATCGCCTTCCTCCTGGATGCGACCTTGGGTCTGATCAACATCGAACAGAACCGGATCATCAAGATATTCTCGATTGCTGCAGTGATTTTCATGCCCCCGACACTGATCGCCAGCATCTTCGGTATGAATTTCCAGGTGATGCCGGAATTGCACTGGGAATACGGCTATCCTTATGCTGTCGGCCTGATGCTCGCCACCGTGGGCGGGACTTTGTATGTGTTCCGCCGGCAACGCTGGCTGTGATCCGCCCGGCAGGGTGACGATTGCGCGGCGGAGGGGATTGCTCGAATGCACCCCCATGATCCACCTGCGCCTTGTGACTCTTGCCCTCTTCTTGGGTCTACTCGCCTGTCTGCCCGTCGGTTTCGTCCGGGCGGCGGATCCTGGCGATCGGCCCCTGCTGAAACCCTTTGCCCAGACCATGGCCAAGCGGGTGATCATCGCGGTCATCGACGGTCCCCGGCGCACCGAGACCTGGGACGAGCCGACCCGTCAGTACATCCCCAAGCAGGCCAAGGAACTGGCCCCCCAGGGCACGCTGTACGCCGATTTCCGCAACACGGGCTTCACCTACACCAACAGCGGCCATGGGGCCTTGGTGAACGGTTTTTACCAGCAAATCGAAAATGGCGGCCATGAGATGCTGGCCCGTCCGGGCCTGTTCCAGCGTTTCCTGAGGGCCACCGGCAAGGGTCCCGAGGCCGCCTGGCTGATCACCTCCAAAGACAAGCTGTACATCCTGGGCGACTGCTCAGATCCAGAATGGCAGGGGAAATGGAATCCCACCTTGGATTGCGGAAAAGCCGGGCGCGGGCCATTGGGGGGGTACCGGGACGACCGGGTGACCCTGTCCCGGGTCCTCACCGTCCTTCAGACTGCGCCGCCGGACCTGATGTTGATTAACTTCAAAGACCCGGATGCCATGGGCCATGGCAAGAACTGGCCGGGGTACCTACAGGCGATCCGGGATACGGATATGTACGTATCGACGCTGTGGGCGGTGATCCAGACCGATCCTCGATTGAAGGATTCCACGGCCCTGCTGATCACCAACGATCATGGCCGCCACGACGAAGGCCGGGCCGACGGCTACATTAGCCACGGTGACGACTGTGAGGGCTGTCGCAAAATCAGCCTGCTGGCCCTGGGCCCCGATTTTGCCAAGGGCCGGGTGGTCACCGACCAGCGCAACCAAACCGACCTGGCGGTGACCGTGGCCCGGATGATCGGTATCGAGCTCACCGGTTCCCAGGGCAAGGTCATGGACGAATTGTTCGTGCCGCCCCTGCCGCCCAAGAGCAGCGCCCCATGAGCCGGCTTCCTGGGGCCGGCGACCGGGTGGTGATTTGGGGCTACGGTCGCCATGGGGGTGGCCGGGCCGCCGCCCGTTTTTGCGCCACCCGGGGCGCCCGGGTAACGATTTTAGAGGCCAAGCCCGCCCAGGACTTCGCCGAGGCCGGACTGGAGACCAGGCTCCACGGATGGGCCTGGCACGTCGGAAACGGCAGTCATCCCGCCTTGCAGGAGGCGGATCTGGTGGTGCCGTCCCCGGCGATCCCGCCCCGGGCCTGGCCCGCCAGCCATCCCTCCATCGTCTCTCCGGAAGCGCTGTTCCTGCTGGCCCACCGGGGTCCCCGGGTGGCGGTGACCGGGACCAAGGGCAAAAGCACCACGGCCCGGATCCTTGGCTGCCTGCTGGGCTGGCGGGTGGCAGGCAACAGCTACGAACCGCTGCTGGACCTGCTGGAGCGCCATGGCCCTGAGGTGCCCCTGGTCTGCGAGCTGTCCAGCTTCCAGGCTCATTATTTGGCCCCGGTGCTGGATGGTGCTGCCGGGCCCGCCTTTGCCGGTGCGGTGTTCACCAGCCTGGCGGTGGACCACCTGGATTGGCACCCGGACCTGGCCCATTATCACCAAGCTAAATTGCGGGTCGCCACCTGGGCCGGGGCCCTCGCCGTCGCCCCTGAACTGAACCCCCGTCTGGATGGCCGGGACTTGCTGCCCCTGATTCCCTACGTCGAAGGCGTGTTCGCGGACGGTCTGGCCCGGCGGACCGACTTGGATCTCCTGGGGGAACACAACGCCCGCAATGCGGTCCTCGCGATCACCCTTGCCCGCCACCTGGGGACACCCGATGCCGACATCGCCCCCCGTTTGCGCCAGGTGAAGCCCCTGCCCCACCGCCTGGAACCAGTGGCCTTGGGCGGTGGGGTCGGTTACATCAATGATTCCATCGCCACCACCCCGGAAAGTTGCATGGCCGCCCTGGCGGCAGTGGCGGGTCCCCTGGCGGTGATCCTGGGCGGTTCCGATAAAGGAGCGTCCTACCAAGCCCTGGCTCGGGCGGTGGTCCAGCGGGGTGCCTTTCCCGTGCTGTTCGGCAGCACGGCACCCCGGTTGGCCAAGGATTTTGCGGATTTGGGAGTCGAGGCCCCCACGGCGGCGACCTTTCCCGAGGCGGTCGCCCTGGCCCGGGCAGCCCTGGCCAGGGCCACACCGGCCGGCGGAGGCAGCGTCTTGTTGTCGCCGGCCTGTGCCTCCTTCGATCGTTTCCGGGGCTTCGAGGACCGGGGCGACCAGTTCCGCGCCTTGGCCCGGGCGACGAGTTCCAACGGCGGTGTGGCGAACCCCGGCAAGTGACCGTTTCCTAGGTGGTTGTAGATCAGGACATGGAGAATAAGGTGTGTCCACGGCTCACCTGGGGTACCTATGCTAGACTCCGTTCTGGTCGAACATGTCATGGGGATCCACCGGCAGCGCCAGAGTGGGGTGCTGAATGTCTCCGGTGCCCTCACGACGATGCGCTTCGCTTTTCAGAACGGTGATCCCGTTGCCATCGATTTCGGTCGGGCGAAGGATCTCCTCCTCGCGGACACCCTGCTGGCTTATCACCGCCTGAACGAGACCCAGCACACCGAGGCCATCGCCCATTTCGGTGCCGGCCTGGGGAGTATCCTCCAGTTCGTCACCAGCCGCCGCTACGCGACGCCCCAGGAGGTCGCCTTGGCGACCCAGGGGATGGTCGAGGATACCCTCTGCCAGTGCTTCAGCACCGGCCAGCTGACCATCACCTTCGCCGAGGGCGAAGGCACCGAGACCTTCGAATTCGCCAAACAGGCGATGCGCTTGAAGATTCCCGCGGATCTTCTGCTGCGGACGACCTCCGCCCGGGTTGCCGAGAACCTGTCCCTCAGCGAGGAGTTCGGGGACTTCACCGGAATCTACGCTCTGACCGAGACCGTGGTGGAATCCGCCGCCCTCACGGACGCCGAAAAGCGGGTATTGAACGTCGTCGATGGCCGGGCGAACCTCCGGGAGATCGCGGTTGCGGCCCGGGATAGCGACCTGAATGTCGCCCGCATCGTCCGTGCCTTGGCCAATAAGAAGATCATCAAGCGCCACCAATCGACGACGAAGTTCATCAATTCCAATACCACCGTATCCCTGCCGCCGAATACCGTACCGGCCACGGCCACGGCCAGCGCCGCAACCGCCGGCGCGGCGACGGCGGGCCAGCGGGGGCCAGCCCCGGTCCTGGAAAATTTCACTCCCTATCGCACGGTGGAGCAGCCCCAGGGGGGAGGCAGGGCCACAACCTACGTCTTAAGTGCGGTCCTGTTGACGATGTTCGGTGTGGGTGCCCTGGTTTTGCGTTCGATGGAACACCAAAAGGAAATTCGGGAGGCCACCGAGCGGTTTGCCGAGATGCTCCAGCGCAATGATTGGACCGGCGCCCTGGCCCAGATTGAAACCGCCCGGGTGAAAGCGGGCGCCGACCTGGAGGCCCTGCAACGGGTCGCTCAATTGGAGAAGCTGGTCAACGACTCCGTCGCCACGGAGGCCAAGGCGATCCGCAAATTGATGGCGGTGGGCGATTATCCCACCGCCCGGAGTCGCTGGTCCCATCTACCCCCGGGGAATCCGACGGATTTGTTGCGGATCGAAATCGATAATTCCCAGGCCTCCTTCGAGGAACGCCGCCGGACGGTGGCCGTCGAGATCCAGAAGCTGCTCGCCGACAATCAGGTTGAAGAGGCTCTGAAGATCCTCAAGGATGACTCCCGGGGGCCCCGACTTTTAGAGCTGGGAGTCCGGGAATTGGAGCAATGGCAGACCGGGTTGGTGGATTCCGTCCAGGGGGTGACCACGCCCTTGTGGCGCCGTCTGGAATTGGTGGCCCTGGTCCGCCGCAGTCAGCCTGGTCCCCGCCTGGTGAAAATGATCGAGACCGCCGAGATGGCCATCGCCGAGCGCCAGGCCCAGATCAAGTCTAAACTACCTCTCCTCGCGGTACGGATTTCCTCAGGAACAGAAATGCTGGGCCTGTTGGCCGAGATCGACCGGCTTCGTTCGGAGGCGGCGAAATTGCCCGTGGAGTCGGAATTGACGGCCCTTCGCAGCGAAATCGAAACGGTGAAGGCGACCACCGACGAATTCATGGACAAGGTGGTGATCGCGGTGCGGGGTATCGACAACCCAGAGCGCCTTGCCGCGGCCCTGGCCCTGAGTGAAAATCTGGTACCCACTGGCAGCATTCCCCCTGACAACCTTATTGGCCTGTTGGCGACAGTGGTTCGGGATGTCGTGGACAGCGCCAAGCTGGAGGGGGCTGACAACCAGGCCAAGGCGGTCCAGTCCATCATCGCTGGCCACACCCTCCCACCGGCCCTGGCCAATGCCCTGGGTGTCCGGATTGAACAGCTTAACAACCTGGAAAAAACCGCCGCAAGTCTCCTGGAGAACGCCCGCACCCTGGCCCGGGAGGGCGATCTGACGGCCGCCCAGACCCTGCTCAAATCCATCCTCGCCCGGGAAGACCTTCGGGCTACCCCATCCCGGGCCCTCGTGGATCCGGAACTCGTCGCCTTAGAGGTCAAGATCGCCCGGCGCAAGGAACTGGAACGCCAGCTCAAAGAGGTCATCACCCGGGGTGATCTGGGTGCAGGCACGGCCTTGGCCCGGGAAATGGGTCTGCGCTACCTGCCCCTGGCCATCGACAGCCTGCCCACCGGGGCCGAGGTCTGGCGGGAGGGGACGCAATTGGGAGTCACGCCCTTGGTTCTTGAGATGGCCGCAGCGGACCGGGTGGATCAGACCTTCGAATTGCGGGTCCCGGGCTATCAGAGCCGCCAAGTGACCGGAGCCATGGCCGAGGCGGGCTGGCGGATCCTGGTGCCCCTGGAGCGTCAGCCGGCAGTGAACACCAGCCTGAAGGGGCCGGTGACGAACCAGCCCGCGATCGTCCAGGACACCCTGGTGACCGCGGATCGGGGTTACCTGCGTCAACTGGATGGGAAGGGCAATCTGGTGACCATCGCTTTTGCCGATGCCACTGTGGACCTGCCGATCTACGCCCCGGCCTCCCTGGCGGACCAGTCAGTGGTCCTAACCACCCGCAACCGGGTTGGTCTGAAAATCACTGGGCCAACCGTGGAGCGTTTCCCCTTGGCCGCCGGTTCTGATTTCCCCTTCGTCTCTTATCAGAGCCAGTTGATCGTCGATCGGCATTATCTGGTCGTGGCCGCCCTCGACGGCAAGTTGCAGGCCTTGGATGTCCAGGATCCCCGGACCCGTTGGGCCGGACCTGGTGGCGCGCCGTTTGCCACCGCTCCGGTCTTGGCCGGAGATCGCTTCCGCACGGTGCGCAAAGATGGCACGTTGGAGGAACTGACCGCCGATGATGGCCAGGTCTCGATTAGCCGGGCCCTGGGTGCGGAAGTGGTCGGCGCTTGGGCTGATACCAATGCCCCGCAAGGCTGCCTCGCGGGTTGCACTGTCAGCGAAAGCTGGACTTGGGATGGGTCGGTGATCCAACGGGAATCCCTACCCATCCCCATCCAGGCGGCAGCCCCTGGGATCATCATTTCCCAGACCAACCGCCTGTGGGTCGGCAAGGCCGGAAAATGGACGGAAGTCCGGCGCTTGGATGCTTCCGCCACCCAGCCGCCCATGGTCTGGGGTGAACATCAGGTGGTGGTCCACGGCAAAACCGTGGAGGTGATCGGTCACCGGGGATTCACGGTTACCTTTACCGCCGAGGTCCTGGCGCCGGTGGTCTGGAAAGACCGTCTGGTCCTGGTCGCCCAGGACGGCACGGTGCGGATGTATGATGAGTGAGCGCTGGGGTGCCCTGAAACCTGATCAGGACATTGCGGCGGTCGTCCGGACGACCGGACCTGAACAACCCAAGGAATCATGATGTTGGAACTCCCGATCATCACCGTCTCTGGATCCCCGGTGGAAATGGGCCGTGCCTATGGCCAGGCCCTGCGTGGTCCCATCCGGGACTTCGTCGCCCAGCGCCAGCGGGCAGCCAAGGTCTATCTGTACGAGCGGGGCATCCGGGATCAGGCCGCCCTGGAAAACCTGGGGGCCCAATGCCTGGCCAAGTTGGCGGGCTGGAACCGGGATGACTGGATGGAGTTCATGGCCACCGCCGAGGCTGCCGGGGTCACTGCCCCCGCCCTCTACACCGCGGGCAATATGACGGATGTCCGGGACATTCTGGTGTTGGGTAGCATGCGCGCCGAGGCTGAGGGCTGCACCACCGCCCACGTCGGCACGGCCCTCAGCGCCACCGGCGAGGTCCTCGCTTCCCAGACCTGGGATCTCAATCCCACCGACTTGGATTACGTCGTCGCCGTCCACCGCCAGCCCACCAAGGGCCCCGCCACCTGGAGCATCACCTGCGCCGGCTGCCCGTCCCTGGTGGGGATGAACGAGTACGGCGTGGCCGTGGGCACCACCAACATCAAGACCCGGGGTAGCCGGGTGGGCATCCCCTACCTGTCGCTGCTCCACCGGGCGCTCCAGGCCCCCACCCGGGCCGCCGCCGAGGCCGTGTTCACCAACGGGCCCCGGGCTGCGGCCCACACCTCCTGGGTGGCTGACGCCCAGGGCGTCACCGACTTGGAATGCACCGCCGACCATGTGGTCCGGCGGGACACGGTCAGCGGGCCGCTGTATCGCACCAATCACTGCCTGGATGCCGGCCACTCCGCTCTGGAGGGCGAAGCCGCCACCGCCAGCAGCAAGGCCCGCCTGGCCAAGGCCGGGACGACCCTCAAGGCCGGTCAGATCAGCGTCGAGGGTTTGCGGGCGCTGTTCGCCGACCGCAGTGCCGGGGTGGACAGCATCAACCGCTACGAAGAGGACGCCCAGGGTACGACCACCAATGCCTGCTTCATCGGCATCCCCGCCCAACGCCGGCTCCACGCCTGCCGGGGACCGGCGGACCGGGGCCGTTGGCTCACCTTCGCATTCTAACGCAGGCTGATTTTTCCTTTCATCCCATTGCCGCCAGGACCTTCGTTCCATGACCATCACCGATTTCCAGAACCTCGTTGCCGCCGTCGAATCCACCCCGGGCTACCTACGCCCGGCGGCCTTTGCCATCGGCCTGGCGAATCTGAGCCCTGCGGTCCACGGCCAGAGCCGGATTCTCGACACCTGGTTCCCTGTGGTGAACAAGGGCGAAAACTATGGCAGCGCCGCGGTATTGGCCCAGGTCACCGGCCACCTCGCTGGTTCGGCCTCCTACCACCTGTCGGCAGATCAGCTGGAACAGGCCCTGGCGGCCTTCGCTCCGTTCCTCGGGGATGGCAAGTGGCACGGCAACATCGAGGCCATCCGCATGCTCCGCAGCGCCCTCCACCGGGGCCGGACGGTGGCTGGGGAAACCCAGCCCCAGGCGGTGGTGGTGACCTTCATCGGCGACCTGGCGGTGAAGCCGGTGGATGCCCATGACGCGTACCTGCGCCTGCATCTGCTGTCCCATCGCTTGGTGAAGCCCCACGGCCAGAACCTGGAAGGCATCTTTGGTCTGCTCAGCAATGTCGTCTGGTCCGACCATGGCCCGTTTGACCCGGAGACCTTCGAGCGGACCCGCCTGAAGGCCGCCGCCGAAGGGGTGAAGATCCAGGTCCACAGCGTCGACAAATTCCCCCGGATGGTGGACTACGTGCTTCCCACCGGGGTACGGATCGCCGATGCCGACCGGGTCCGCCTGGGGGCCCACCTGGCGGAAGGGACCACGGTGATGCACGAAGGTTTCTGTAATTTCAACGCCGGCACCCTGGGCAAGAGCATGGTGGAAGGTCGGATAAGTTCTGGGGTGGTAGTGGGAGTGGGCAGCGACATCGGTGGTGGCGCCTCCATCATGGGTACCTTGTCAGGTGGCGGCAAACAGGTCATCAGCATCGGCGAAAACAGTCTCCTGGGGGCGAATGCCGGCCTGGGCATCAGCCTGGGCAATGGCTGCTCGGTGGAGGCCGGTCTGTACATCACCGCCGGCTCGAAGGTTCGCCTGCCCGATGGCACCGTGATCAAGGCCTCCGACCTGAGCGGTCAGGACGACCTGCTGTTCCGGCGCAACAGCCAGACCGGCGCCCTGGAGGTCATCCCCAAGAAGAACCAGGTGATTCTCAACGCGGCGCTCCACGCCAACTGAGCGCCCATCAAGCCGGGATTAGCCGGGGATCAGCCGGTCCGGGTCGAGGATGATCGCCACCCGGCCGTTGCCCATGACCGCGCCGCCATCCACCATCGCACCACAGTGCCGACCCTCGATCCGTCGGACCATGACTTGGCGGACCCCCAGCACGGCATCCACGGCGATGCTGGTGATATTTCCACCCGCCTTAAGCATGACGGTGATCTTCCCCGGACCGGCGGGAAATCCGGTGAGATCCCCCAGACGGTGGTGGGCATAGGTCCGGCCATCCAGGAGCACCCGGTCGCCACCCTCGGGCAGACGCTGGATCTGGATGCCATCCAGGGCCACCGCCCGCTCGATCCGTTCGAGGGGGAAGATGAAGGTATGTTCCCCCACGCCCACCAGGAATCCTGAAAGGATTTGGGTTCGGACATTCTTGGGGACCCGGATCCGGAAGCTCGTCCCCGAACCTTCCACGGTGTCGATTTCGATCTGCCCACCGGCACCTTCAATGGCTTGACGGACCACATCCAGGCCCACGCCACGCCCACTGACATCGGTGATTTCGGCGGCGGTGGACACGCCACTGGCGAAGATGAAGGCGATGATGTCGTCCCGGGTGAGGGCTGATCCGGGGGCCACCAGACCGGATTCCACGGCCTTGGCCTGGATCCGCTCCAGGTTCAAACCGGCGCCGTCGTCCGCCACGGTCAGAACCATTTCCGTGGGGGTCTCGGTGATTCCCACGCGGATCGTGCCCTGGCGGGATTTTCCGGCCTGCACCCGTTGTTCCGGTGTTTCGATGCCGTGGTCGGCGGCATTGCGCACCAGATGGACCAGGGGGGCATCCAGGAGATCGACGATGGCCTTGTCCAGCCCGACGTCTTCGCCGCCCAGGATCAAAGCTATTTCCTTGCGCCGGCTGCTGGCTATGTCCCGGATCAGGCGGGGGGCTTTCTGGAGGAGGCGGCGGGCCGGCACCTGGCGGAGGGAGATCACCGTCTGGCGTAGTCCCGAGGTCACTTGGGCGTAGACGCCGAGGGCTTGGCGCAGGTCCCGACGGACGGCTTCCGAGCCAGGCATTGCCGCCAGCCGCTCCTCCACCTGGGCGAACAAATCGCTGAGCACCAGCAGTTCACCGACCTCCGCCAGGAAACCGTCGATTTTTGCCGCGGGGATGCGGATTTGATCATCCCGCTCCTGGCGATTCGTTTCGTTGCTGTCGCTGCGCCTGGTCTGGGAGTTGGTATCGTGGTGATGGATGCCGGTGGTGTAGTGGGCTGGGTCCGAGCTGCCGGAAGCGGGCTCAGGCCGGGGCCGGGGCGGGGACGCACTTGGCGGGGGTGGGGTGGCGGGTCGGGATGCTCCCTGGCCCGGTGGCCGCCAACTGTATTCGGCCTGCATCCGGGGAAGTTGCTCCTGGAGGAGGTCGAGCACCACCTGGGACCAGCCCGTGGCAGCGATGATAGCTTCCAGATCGGTGCGAAAGGAGTCGATGGCGGCGGTAGTGGATTCGGAACCGGCCCATCTGGGCAACTGATCCAAGGCGGCCATCACCACCGTTTGTCCCTGGGGGAGGGCGGCCAAAGCCACGGCCAGGGGATGGGGAGCCGAACCGGGAATGCGCTGGGTGAGGGGGTCCTGTTCCCCCAAGGTCTGATTGGCAGCGGCCAGGAGTTCCTGACGCAGAAGTTCCCAGGAAACCGGAGGCACCGCCTCTTCCGGCTGACCCTGATTCACCTGGTTGCAGAGGATTTTGAGCCGGTCGACCCCCTGTAACAGCAGATCAACGATCCGGGCATCAATGACCAGGCGACCCCGCCTGGCCTGATCCAGGAGGTTTTCCAGGTCATGGGCGACCTGGCGGATGTTGAGCAGGCCGAAAAAAGCCGAATTGCCCTTCAGGGAATGGATTGGACGGAAGATGGCCTGAATCACCGCCACATCATTGGTTCGTTCCAGATCGACCAACAGACCCTCCACCGTCTCCAGGGATTCCCGGGCTTCGGCGAGGAAGCTTTTCAGCAGCTCCGGATCTTCATTCAGGGTGGGACTGTCAGACACTGTAATGCTCCGCGGCGGTGACGTGGAAATGGCGATCCACCGGCAGGGTCAGATCCACCCCGCCATCCGCCGCCGGGGCAACCCGGGTGCCCCAGACCGCCAGGCGTTGATTCAGCGGCGCCAGATCGGTGGCGTCCAGACGCAGTTGACGATGCTCGGCTCCCAGGTGAAGGACCGCCTCCTGTTCGTCGGCAAAGCGGTGGGAAACCTGGATCTGATGGTCCAAATCCAGACAACCCACCAGGGTGATCATGGTTTCCACCACGGTCTGCACCGCCAGGTTCGGCAGCCACAGAAAGTCGTAGCCGTGGGTCCGGTGGTTGGGTCCCGTAAGGAAGCGGACCGCCGTGCCGAACCGGACCTTTGTCGCCTGGTCCAGCAGGGCCAGGAATCCTGCCCAGGTGAAAGGGGCAGCGGGCCAGCGGATTTCTGGGAGTGGACCCAGGATCGGTCGAAGGTGGATCCGGGCGACCTGGATCGTCAGGCCGAGGATGGTCAGGGCTTCGTCGGACAAGTGGTCGAATTCCCCCGGATGGCAGGACTTGAAGAACAGGTAGCCCTGGGCCGGCCCCAGGCGGACCGGTAAGCAAAGTCCCGCCCGCAAGCCCATTTCGTGGATCAGGCGAATCGTCCGCTGGGGTGGTCGACCTTGGCTTGCAAAACTGGCGATCACCGCACTGGCATCGTGGTAGATTCGCATCCGGCCTTCCCGGAGGGCCGTCAGGGATCCTCCCGGGTCGACGAAGCAATGGTATCCGTGGGCAATCTGATTCTGGGCGATGGAGGGATCGTTGGCCGAGCCCAGGGCGATCAGCAGATCGCTGGCGGGGGCGAGTTGGACCAGGCCGACCCGGTCTACCCGTTGGAATGGTTCTAGGGAACGCAGAATCAGCATCAGTTCTGTGGCGAAATCGCTGGCCGTGCCGCCTCGATTACCGTCATCGGCAAGGCGCATCATTTCGGGAATGAATTGTTCCACCATGCCTTGGGCCGGTGCCGCCAGGGAAGTGCGGTACAGATCCCGGTACAGATAAAGATCAGCCATCATGGGCTCCAGCGGTGGGATCAGGGCTAGGATACCCTGGATTTGCCCTTTCTGTCAACCCGAAGGTCTTGTCGGGATGATCGAAAGGCCTGAAAGGGCATGGAGTTGCCATCCCCTTGGAGCGGGGGATGGGAGGCATACAGTCCGTCCCCCCGTGAGGTCCGCCATGCCCCTGCCCCAGATCACCCCCAGTGCGTCGTTGTCTGAAGTCCGCTATGAGATCCGTGGTCCGTTGGCTCGGCGAGCCCTGGAATTGGAAAAATCCGGGGCCGAGATCATCAAGCTGAACATCGGCAATCCCGGGATTTTCGGTTTCCATGCCCCGGAAACCATGCGCCGGGCGGTGATTGAGAACCTGAACCAGGCCGACGCGTACACCCATCAGAAGGGCATTTTCCCGGCCCGGGAAGCCGTGGTCATGCAGCAGCAGAGCCGGGGGGTGATGGACGTCAGCGCCGATGACGTGTTCATCGGCAACGGCTGTTCCGAACTGATCCTGATCGCCCTCCGGGGACTGCTGAATCCCGGGGATGAAGTTCTGATTCCTAGCCCGGACTATCCCCTGTGGACCGCCGCCACCACCCTGGCGGGGGGCAAGGCCGTGCATTACC
>CANIXE010000015.1 GCA_947470885.1 Planctomycetota bacterium | reverse complement strand
TGGTCCGCCGACATCTGGGCCTGTGGTCCCCGTCTTTCGCCCTTCACCATTACCGGATCCACGGCCTGGGCACGCCGGGGGATGCCACCGATCTGGTGGAGGCCACGGTGAAGGTCACGGTGGCTGGCGAGGTACGCCTGTGCGCCGCCGAGGGTCGCGGACCGGTGGATGCCCTGGCCCACGCCCTGCGTAAGGCCCTGGAGCCCACCTTCCCCGCCTTGGCGGGACTGCATCTCACGGACTACAAGGTCCGGGTGGTGGACAGCGCCGACGGCACTGCCGCCAAGGTCCGGGTCCTGGTGGAACACCGCCGGGGCGCCCGGATCTACGGCACCATCGGCGTGTCCGAGAACATCATCGAGGCGTCGTGGAACGCCCTGGTGGAAGGACTGGAGGCTGCCCTGATCGGGGAATGACCGGGCTATGGGGGGGACTTGAAGGCTTCGGCCACGGAGGCATAGGTGGAACTGTCCGGCCCCCCCAGTTCCGCCAGGCGGCGGTGACAGTCGGCCACGAAGGCCGCCAGTCCGGCCGTATCCATCACCGCCTCGGGGACATGTTCCTCGGGGCTTTTGGGGGCATCCGGTTCTTGGGCCTGGGGAATCATCGTATCCAGGCGGGTACGACCGAACAGTTTTTGCGTGTGGGCCGGTTCAGCGCAGATCCTAAAGCGTATGGCCTCTGGTTGGTTCAAGCGCTTGTGCAAAGCCATCAGCGAACCCAGGAAGGTACTGTCGAGCCAATCGGTCTTACGCAGATCCAAGTCGAGCCGACCTTGAGCTGGTGCGGCTTTCAACAGATCGTTAAGGGCTCGGCTCTCCCGAAGGGTTCCATGGCCTTGGAGGCGGACGACAAGGCCGCCGCTGATGCGACCGAAAGTGAGGGAGCCCATGGTGCCTCCAGGACGGGTCTCTGGGAGTGTACCTCCTAAAATCGGCGAAAGGAAGGGCGGGCTTCCCCGGTGGCGCTATTCCGTGGCCAGACGTTTGATTCCTGCCAGGTCCCGCTTTCCGGTGCCCAGTCGGGGGATTTCCGCCACCTGCTTGCAGTCCTTGGACTTGGGGCGCCACAGGGCAGGGGATCCGTCGAGGGCGGCAAACAGGGTCTCCCAATCCCCGGTCCAGCCGGTGTGGAGGACGATCAGGCGCTCCCCCCGGGTCGGATCGGCCACCGCGGCGACAGCGATCTCGCAGGCGTCCCCGGCTTTTTCCTGGAGCAGGCGTTCGACGTTGTCCAAGGGCACCATCTCGCCGCCGATCTTGGCGAACCGGGCCAGGCGCCCGGTGATGAAGACAAAGCCCTCGTCATCCACTCGGCCCATGTCCCCGGTGACGTAGCCGCCGTCGTGGAACACCCCGGCGGTGAGGTCGTCCCGGTCCAGGTAGCCCAGCATCCGGCTGGGGCTGCGGATGATCAGCATGCCCTCGGTGCCCAGGGGCAGGCGCTCCCGGGTGGCAGGATCGACGGTGAACGCCGCCAATCCGGGGAGGGGCCGGCCGACGCTGCCCTCCTTGCTCCGCACTTCGGTCTCCTTGTCCCGCTGGATGGTGGGCAGGTTCAGGGCCACGGTCGGGGCCAGTTCGGTACCGCCGTAGCCTTCCAGCAGTTCGGCGTTGTATTTTGCCTTGAATTGGACCTTCAATTCCGCGGGGCACCGTTCCGCGCCCACCACCGCCAGGCGCAGGGAGGCGAACTGCTCGGGCTCGATACGGCGCATCCAGCCCCGGACGAAGGTGGGGGTGCTGATGGTGAAGGTGGCCTTGGCCTCGGCGGCCATCTTGCCGATGGCCGGGCCGTCGTTGGGGTCCGGGGTCGCGGCGATGGTCAGGCCCTTGGTCAGGGGCAGCCACATCGCCGGCACCAGGCCAAAGCTATGGAACAAGGGCAGAGCGGTCAGCAGGACGTCGGTGAACGGCTTGAGGTCCAGGGCCTCCACCACGCTGCGGCAATTGGCCAGGATTTGCCGATGGGTCAGCTGGACGCCCTTGGGATCCCCGGTGGAACCGCTGGAAAACACCAGGGCTGCCACGTCATCCGGCTTGGCCGGGTCGAGCCAACGGGGGGGCACCAGCCAGTTGATGATGGCGGCGGTGAGGATTGCGCCCTTGCCCACCACAGGCAGCAGTTCCTCAACCTTCACCATCCGTCCCGGGATTTCCGGGTCGCCGATCTTGCGCAGATACAAGCCGGCGCTGATCACCGTCTGCACCTGGGCCAGGGCACACATCCGGGCGACCTGGACTGGTCCGGCGGTGTGGTTCAGGTTCACGGCCGTCCGTCCATCCAGGGCCAGGGCCAGGTTCACCAGGGTGCCCGCCCGGCCCGGGGGCAACAGGATGCCGACGCGACGTTCCCCCGGGGTTAGGCCCAGGTGGGGCAGTAGTGCCCGGGCGATGGCCAGGGCTTGCCACAGGGGCAGGGAACCCTGGGGGTCCCGAACCGCCAGGGCCCGGGGATGCCGCCGGGCCAGACGCAAGGTGGCGGCCCCCAGGGTGTCCGGGCAGCGGGCGGCCCGGTCGGCGGCGGCCTGGTGGTCGAGGATGCTCACCGCGGCCCGGGCCTCCCCGGCGCTGGTGGTGGGGGGCAGGGGGGCACCGATCCGCACCTCCACCCGGCGACGGAGGGTCGGCCAGTCCTTCACGGTCGCCCGGCTCATCCAGGTGCCGTACAGGCCGCTGAGATGGCAGGGGATGATGGGCACCCCGGCGCCCTTGGCGATGCGTTCCATGCCGCTGCGGAAGGAATCCATGGTCCCGCTCCGGGTCAGTTTGCCCTCGGGGAAAATCAGGACGACCTCGCCGGCCTTGGCGGCCGCGATGGCGGCGTCGATGGAGGCCAGCAGGGCCCGGCGTTTGTCTTCGGCGGCCACCGGGATGGCCCCGGCGATGCGCACGATGGGCCCGATCACCGGCATTTGGGTGAACGCCCGGTAGATCAGGAACCGGCCCCGCCGAGGCAGGTGGGCGAACAGGGCCAGGCCGTCGGCGTAGCTCAGGTGGTTGCAGATCAGCAGGCAGCCGCCGGTCTTTGGCACGTGCTCCAGGCCGGTGACGTTGAGATTCCAGATCGCTCGGACCACGGCGTAGACCAGCCAGGAACCGACCTGGATCCGATGGATGATCCCGATCGCCACTGCCAGGACGGCGCTGGCCAGGCCGACGCCGATGAAGATTCCGGTGGAACTCAAGGTGAAACCGAACCAGCCATCTGTCAGGCCCATGGTGATGAGGGTGATCCCCACCGAGCCGATGCTGGCAAGGATGGTGGCCGCGCTCATCACCTGGTTTCGTTCGTGGGCTTCGGCTCGTTCCTGCAGCAGCACGGTCAGGGGCACTTCCCACCAGCCGGCGCCGACGCCGCTGAGGAACAGCCACACGGCGAAGCCTTGGTAAGATCCACCATTGGCAGCGTGGAGGCCCGCCCCAGCCAGAGCCAAACCCGCCACCAGGGCACCGATGATGGGCAGGCCGGCGGGATGAGCTTCATTCATCAATTTTGGTGCCCAGACCGCGCCCGTGATCATCCCCAGGGCCAGGGCGATCATCAGTCCGGCCACCGGGCCGGCCTCGGTGTAGTGGTAGATAAAGGCGGCAATCAACGGGATGCCGGTGGCTGCCAGGGCGCCCAGGCTCCAGAAGGCAGCCAGGCCCAGGGCCGGGGACCAGCGGCCCGGGGCGCCCGGGGCGGCGTGGAGTGCCGCCAATTGCCGGCCGATGGCCCAGGGGGGCAAGATCGCCGCTCCGGGGTCCTGGGCGGTCAGTCGGGGGATGCTCCAGGCCCCGGTGATGCCGATGGCGCAGAGCACGAGCCCGACCACGCCGATCATCGTCACCGCCAGCCCGTGGAGATCCGCGTCCTTCGCCGCTCCGGTAGCCAGACGCAGGAGGTCCTGATCACCCGCTGCCGCCAGGGCGGTGCCGAACAGGATCGATAGCACGGTCAGCCCGGCCAGCCAGCCATTGGCACTGGCCAGTCGCTTATGGGGCACCAACTCCGGCACCACCGCCAGTTTCACCGGGGCGAAGAACGCGCTCACCGTGGCAAACCCCGCCATCGCCGCGAACAGCAGGTAGGGTTGGCGCAGCCACAATCCGGCGACCCCCAGGGCGACGCAGCCCAGGTCGGCGATCCGCGCTCCCCGGATCAGCAGGTGTTTGGGTAGACGGTCCCCCAGGCTGCCGGCGGTGGGAGCGCAGAGGATGAACGGCAGGTTGAACAGCAGCATCGTCCACAGGACGTAGCGCTGGGCCTGCTGTTCCGCCAGCTGGGCATCGGCGATGGTGGCCACGGCGATGGCCGACAGGGCGACGTTGATCGCCGTCCGGAAAACATTGTCGATGCCTGCGCCCACCGCGCAGGCCACCAGGTGACCGGAGAAACCACGGGGGGACGGAAGGTTGGGGGCGTGCATGGAACAATAGTTATCGATCGTTAACTTAAAGTCAAGCTGGTGTCACCGCCAGGGTTCGGTGACCGCCCCCTGGCGCGATTGCGGATCATGGGGTAAGGTGACGATGAAGCGTAACACAAGCCAGAGGGGTACCCATGCAGGTCATCGAGAACGACGCCGTCATCGTAGTCACGGTCGCGGAAGATCAGTGCGCCGCGTTGTGGAAGACGGTTGAGCCTTACCTGGAGATGGGAAAAAAGAGCGTTGTCCTGGATTTCACCAATGTGAATTTCCTCAACTCCGTGAACATAGCTGCGATTATCAGCACCCGGAATAAGGTGGTAGCCGGCGGCGGCAAGATCGCCGTTGCGGAAGTGAAGGATCGGGTGAAGTCGGTATTCCGGGTGCTCAAACTCGAACGGTTGTTCGACCTGAACCAGGACTTGGCCCACGCCAAGTTGGCGGTGAAGTAAATCGTCCAGGCCCGGCGCGTTGTGTGCGCCGGGCTTTTTTCGAACATTTCCCATCGCGCCGGCGTGATCGCCGGCGCGATGTCTTTGTTAAATACGGTTAAGGGCCTGGTCCAGGTCGGCGATCAGGTCGTCGGCGGACTCCAGGCCAACGGATAACCGGATCAGGTTCTCTCGGATTCCCAGTCGGCCCCGTTCTTCCGGGGACTTGTCGTAGTAGCTCATCAGGGCTGGCTGTTCGATCAGTGATTCCGGCCCGCCCAGGCTGGGGGCCAGGTAGGGGATCTCGCAGGCGTCCACGACCTTGGAGCCGTCCTCTAGGGTGCCCTTGATGGTGAAGCTGATCAGGCTGCCAAAGCCTTTCATCTGCCGTTTGGCGATGGCGTGGGCGGCGTGGGATTCCAGGCCCGGGTACCAGACCTGCTCCACCTTGGGGTGGGCTTCCAGGAAGCGGGCGATGCGCAGGCCGCTCTCGTTCTGGTGACGCATCCGCACCGCGAAGGTCTTCAATCCGCGGATCAGCATGTAAGCGGTGAACGGGCTGGCCAGGGCGCCGAACATGCCCTGGTGCTCCCGGATCGCCTGGATCAAGTCCTTGCGTCCGATCACCACCCCGGCCATCAGATCGTTGTGGCCGCCCAGGTACTTGGTGGCGCTGTGGATCACCAGATCGACGCCGAAATCCAGGGGGCGCAGGTTGTACGGCGTGGCCAGGGTGGCGTCGATCATCGTCTTGATCCGCTTCGCCTTGGCGAGGGCGCACAGGGCCTCCAGGTCGATGCAGTTCAGGTACGGATTGGTGGGGCTTTCGGTGATGATCAGCTTGGTCGTGGGCTTGATCGCCGCTTCGATGCCGGCCACCGACGGTTCGCAGCTGGTGTGTTCGATGCCAAACTTCGCCAGGAATTCCCGGACGAACACCCGGGTCTTCCGGTAGCTGTCGGCGGTGATGACGATGTGCATCCCCGGTTTCACCATCGCCAGCAGGGTGGTGACGATGGCGGACATGCCGGTGCTGGTGAGCAGGGCGGCCTCGCCGTTGTCCAGGGCCGCCAGCTTCTTTTCCGCGATGTCCTGGGTCGGATTGCCGTAGCGGGCGTATTCCTCGCTGCGTTCCACCTCGCCGCTGAAGTACTTGTGCAGGTCGGCGGTGCTGTCGAACGGATACGCCGTGGCCAGAATGATGGGCGTGACCAGGGAATCGTGGGCTTTTTCCCGGTCTTCGCCGGCGTGGACCGAGAGGGTGTCGATGGAGCGAGCCATAGGTCAGCGATTCCGGGCGAATTCGGGATGGATGGCGAGGGGGGCAAATGTGGTGCCGTTCCAGCGGAACGAGCGGGCCTCCCGGATGCCTGCGGGCTGGCAGTCGATGACCACCTGGATCAGCTCGGGATACACGGCCTTGCCCTCCGGGGCGGCGTATCGAGCGTCTTCGGCGCTGAAATAAGCCCCGCAGTCGATGTGGCTGTGGACCAGGGCCAGCCAGTGCTCTCCGGCGGCTTCCGCTTCTCGGACCAGGCGAGCGGCCTTGGCTTCGTTGAAGGCGAAGAAATCCCGGCTGGTCCGGGGATATTCCGCCGGATCCATGGCGTGCAGTTTATCCGCCAGGTTGTCGAGGAGCGCGACCCGGATCACGGTGGTTCCGGTGCCAAAGGCCAGGGCCACGCATTCCGCCGGATAGCAGGCCAGGGCGTGCTCTTGGAGTTGGGGCAGGGCGGTGGGGGAAAAGGTCAACATGGGGGTCGATATGATCCGCTTGTTCGATCCGGCGCAACCACAGCAGAGCGTCAGGAGAGGCAGGTGCGGATCAGACCAGCGATATCGGTCTGGTGCCAGCCGTCTCGTTCCAGATCCCGGCGGTCGCAGATCAGCACCGGGCCATCCAGTGGTTCTGCTGCCGGTCGACCGTGGCTACCTTTGACCAGGGCCGTATCCAGCGGGCACGGATTGAGGTTGTAGCGCAGGCCAAGTTTTTTGCGGAGGAGGGCAAGACCCGCCCGGAGCTTTCCGCCATGGGGGTCGAACAGCAATTCCCGGGGATCGTAGCCCGGCTTTTTGTGGATTTCCACGGCTTGGGCAAAATCCGGCCTGTGCCGGTCATCCTGCCAATAGTCATGGGCGAACCACCAGCCGGGGGCGGCCATCAGTACGAGTTCACCGCTGCGGGAATGGCCCAGGCCCAGTTCGTCCCGTTCGTCGCCGGCAAAGACGCGTTCGACTCCATGCAGTTGTGCCAATGCGGCCCGGGCCGCAGAGATGTCGCCTGGGTGCTGGACATAGACGTGGGCGAGCTGGTGGTCGCACACGGCGAAAGCCCGGGACATCCCGGGATCCAGCAGTTCCCCGGTGGCGTTCCGGGTCACCGCCAGCAGGCCGGCCTCCCGCAGGGCGCGGTTGGGGAACGCGGCCTGCTGGACCGGGGCCAGACCGTATTCGCTCACCACCAGGACCCCGGCGCCCACGGCTTGGGCGGCGGCGATCACCGTACCGGCGCAGGCATCCAGTTCCGCGAGGTTCCGGGTCAGGTGATCGCCGGTGGGACCGAAACGCTGGAGGTCGTAGTCCAGGTGGGGCAGGTAGCACAGGCCCAGGTCGGGCCGGGTGGCCTGCCACGCCGTGGCGAAGCTGTCAGCGATCCAGCGACTGCTGCGGAGATCCGCCAGCGGGCCCCAGAAGTTGAACAAGGGGAAGGTGCCATGGGCGGCATTGAGCGCGGATTTCAGCTCAGGCGGCCAGGTGTAGACGTCCGGGGATTTCCGACCGTCGTGGTGGTAGGCCGGGCGCGGGGTCACGCAGGCGGCGGCGCTGGTGTTCATCGCGTACCACCAGAAATGCTTGAGCACCTTCAGCGGGGTGCCTTCCCACAGGTGGGGCGCCTGGACCAGTTTTTCGCTTTGGCGCCACAGCCAGATCTCGCCCTGATCTCGGAAATACCAGCCATTGCCGACGATGCCGTGGTTTCGGGGCATCACCCCGGTGAGCATCGTCGTCTGGGCAGTGGTGGTCACCGCCGGTAGGGCCGAGGTCAGGGGTCGGTGGAATCCCTTTGCTGCCAGGGCGGAAAGATGGGGCAGGGCGGCCCCGTGGTCCCGCAGGTGGCGCGGAGTCAGCCCGACGCAGCAGAGGACGACGAGGGGCTTCACGGGCGGTAGGCCGTGAAGGCCTCCCGGATCCGTTGCGGATGGTTTTCCAGGGCTGTCCGGGTCCTGGCCAGTTCCAAGGACAAGACCTTTTCTGAGGGTAGGATGGTGTTGTATTCCGCCGCCATCACCCGATTGGGCAGATTACCCAGGGCGTAGTGGGCCACATCCGCATCCTTCTGGGCGCAGAGAATCAGGCCGACGGGAGGATTCTCCCCGGGCAAGGTCCAGTGCTCCTGGGCGTAGTTCAGGTACAGGTGCATCTGCCCGGCATCGGCGTGGGTGAAGCGGCCGATTTTCAGATCAATGACCACCAAGCAACGCAACCGGCGATGGAACAGCAGCAGATCGATACGGAACCACTGGTTGCCGACCCGCAACCGGCGTTGGCGACCGATGAAGCTGAACTCGCCGCCGAGTTCGAGGAGGAACCGTTCGAGGTGGACCACCAGGGCCTCTTCCAGGTCGCTTTCACTGTATTCATCCCGAAGGTCCAGGAATTCCAGGATGAACGGATCCTTGATGGCGCTGCCAATTTCATCGGCATCGCTGGATTTCCGCGTCCGTCCTTTTGCCAGTATGGTGGCCTTGTTGCGCGAGAGGGCCAGTCGTTCGTAGAACTGGCTATCGATCTGCCGGCCGAGTTGACGCACCGTCCATCCGCCGCGCAGGGTTTCGGTTTGGTAGAAGGTCCGGGCCAACGGATCGCGCACGGCCAGCAGGCGGACGTAGGCTGACCAGGGCAGTGGAAAATGCTGGGCGATGGCGGCGATCAGATCCAGGCCCCCGGTGGGAGTGGTTGGAATTCCTGCAGGGATCCGTTTTTTGAATTGCGCAGACGCTGTCTGCGCAATTCGGGGGGCTCGGGCCAATTGCGCAGACGCTGTCTGCGCAATTGGCCAGCCCAGGTGGAAGGCCCGGCATTGTTCGAGGGTGCGCTTGGAATAGCCCCGACCGAAACGGGCAGTGAGGTCCTCCGCCAGGGAGACGATGATCCGGTCGCCATAGGCGGCACGGGCCTTTCCTCCCTGCTCGAAGGCGATGATCCGCTGGCCAATGAGCCAATAGGTCGCGGTCATCACCGCATTCACCGAGCGGGCGGCCTCCTGGCGGGAATGCTCCACCAGGCGGAGGATGTCAGCCCGCAGACGGGGCAGTCCGGCGATGGCGCGTGGTGGACTCACGGTCGGCCTCAGCGGTAGGTCACGTCGCCGTCGGGGGTGCGCACGACCACCTCGCGGACCGCGCTGCCGGTGGATTCCACCCGGCCCACCACCTGGGCTGGGATGCCCACGGCGGCGGCGGCGGCGATGGCGGTGGCGGCGTGGCACTCCGGCAGGATCGCCTCCAGACGCCAGCCCATGTTGTAGACAGAATAGCATTCGGCCCACGACTGGCCGGTGGCTTCCTTGAGGGCTGCGAACAGGGGCGGGACGGTCAGGGGTATGTCCTTGACGTAGCGGTTGCCGGGCCGGCCGAATTTGACGATCTTCGACTGACCGCCGCCGGAACAGTGGATCAGGCCGTGGAGATCCCGGCGGGGGATGGCCCGTAGCAGGTCGCGGATCAGGGGCAGGTAGGTGCGGGTGGGGGACAGGATGGCTTGGCCGACGGTGAAGCGCGGATCCCCGGGCAGCGGGTCGGTGACCTTGAACCGGCCGCAGTAGACGAGTTCCGCGGGCACTTCCGGGGCATAGGTCTCGGGATACTTGGTGCGGTAGTCGGCCCCCAGCAATTCGTGGCGGGCGGAAGTCAGGCCGTTGGAGCCCATGCCGGCATTGGGGACGGATTCCCACGCGGCCTGGCCGGTGCTGCTGAAGCCGACGATGACATCACCGGGGACCATATTGCCGGCATCGATGACCTCGTCCCGACGCAGGCGGACGGCGATGGTGCTGTCGACGATGAGGGTTCGCACCAGGTCACCCACGTCGGCGGTCTCGCCGCCGGTCATGAGGCAGGGGATGCCCAGGGCGGTCAGCCGGTCGCACAGGGCCTGGTAGCCGTTGACAATGCCGGCGATCACCGTGCCGGGGATGCGCTTGGCGTTGCGGCCGATGGTGTTGCTGATCAGGAAGGGGCCCAGGGCGCCGACGCAGGCCAGGTCGTCCAGATTCATCACCAGGCTGTCCTGGGCGATTCCCGCCCACACGCCGTCGCCCAGGCCTTCTTTCCAGGCCAGGTAGGCCAAGCTGCTCTTGGTGCCCGCGCCGTCGGCGTGGATGACCAACGCATGGTCCGGGGACCCGGTCAGATGATCCGGCACGATCTTGCAGAAGGCTCCTGGGAAAAGGCCGGTGTCCTGATGTTCGATGGCGGCGTGGACCTCTGACTTGCCGGCGGAAACCCCCCGGGCTTGGTAGAGGGCGTCGTGGCGCTGGTCGTGGCTCTGGTCGTGGAGAGTGGGGGCAGTCATGGGTGGGCGGATGGTGGTCCGACCCGTCCCCGGACAAGCCAGCCGTTACTTTTTCTTCCGCTTCCCCGCCCCTTTGACCAAGGGTTGGCTGGGCAGATCTGTCGGGCCAAGGACGATGTGGCAGTCCAGGAGAACCTTGTGCAGGCGCTCGATCCCGGTGGGCGTCAACTTGGTTTGCCAGAGGTATATCCGATCAAGGGCGGTGAATTTCCCGAGGGAATCCACCCCCCGGTCGGTGATCCCGGTGGCATAGAGGTTTAGGCTTTCCAGCGTGTTGGCCGCCGGAAGGCGGGCCAGTTCCCCCAGGCCGATATCACCTAGGTCAGGGTTGCGGGAGAGATCCAGGCAGAGCAGACCGGTGAGGGGGGCGAGGAGCTTCACTTGTCGATCGGTGATCCCAGACCCCGCCAGGCCCAGATTGACGATGTCTGGCCCCGCCGGAGAGAACAGACGGAGATGCTCTTCGTTCACCCCCTTGGGGAGGTGGGCGGCGTTGACCAGCCAGCCGTCCCCGTCCGCCTCCACCGCCATGCCGGTGGCCAGGAGCTTGGCCAGGGCCGGCGTCTGCCGGGGATCCCGGGCCGGGGCGGCGGCGGAGCGTTCGATCGTGGGGTGCTGGCAGGGGCGCCATCGCCGAATTTCGCACCGGCGGCGATCCACGCCTTCAGCAGATCCTGCTGCACCGCCTTCAGGGGTTCGCCCTTGGCGGGCATGAAATCGTCGTCATTCGGGGGCAGCATCGTCACTGTGTACAGCGGACTTTTTCCTGGGTTCCCTGGAATGATCACCGCCCGCTGTTTCGACCCGGCCCGGATCCCATCGGGGGAATCCAGGCGCAGGCCACCCTTGGCCTTGTCGGGGCCATGGCATTCGTAGCAGTTGTCGGCGAGGATCGGCCGGATGTCCGTGGCGTAGACGGGTTCCGCGGCGGTTGCGAAGGTTCCGAACCCCAGCAGCGCCAGGCAGGTGAGTAGTCGTTTCATGACCGCAGCAGGCCCATGGCCGGTTGGCCCTTGTCGGCGACGGTGAACGGGCGGCCCGCCGGGCTGATCACCACCTTGTCCAGGGGCAGGCCCAGGGCGACGCCGATGGTCGCATTGAAATCCGGGATCAGCATCCGATCCTTCACCGCCTCGGAGCCACGTTCGTCGGTGACGCCGTGGACCAGGCCACCCCGCACCGGACCTCCCGCCAGCAGGCCGCTGAACACCTTGGGATAATGATCCCGGCCCTGATTGCCGTTGATCCGCGGGCTGCGCCCGAATTCAGTGGCCAAGACCACTAGGGTGGACTCCAGCAGGCCCCGGGCTTCCAGGTCCCCCAGGAGGGTGGACAACGCCCGGTCGAGGATGGCCGCGTTGTCCGCCACCCGGTCGAAGTTGTCGTCGTGGGTGTCCCAGCCCCCCAGGGCGACTTCCACCAGACGCACGTCGTTTTCCACCAAGCGACGGGCCAGCAGGCAGCCCTGGGCGAAGGCGCCCTCGCCATAGGCGGCGCGCAGGGCGGGGTCCTCCTGCTTGAGGTCGAACGCCGCCAGATCCCGGCTGGCCATCAGGGCCACCGCCTCGTCGTAGAGGTCGTGGTAGGCCCGGACCTGCTTTTCGTCGTGGGTCTTCTGGAACGGGGCGTTGAATTCCTTCAGCAGGTCCAGGCGCTTCTGGTACTGCTCCTTCGTCACCCCGTCGGGCCGGGCGCTGTTGGCCAGGCCGGATTCGGGATTGCCCAGGGGCAGGGGGGCGAAACGGGATTCCAGGAAGCCGGAACCGGGGTGGCCGCCGCCCCCGGCGATGCTGACGTAGGCCGGCAGGGTGGGGTTGATTCGGGGACGCAGGCTGGCCAGCCAGGATCCCAGGGCGGGATGCTTCACCGTGCCCCGGAGGACATAGCTGGTGCGCATCAGGTATTCCGCCTGTTCGTGGGCGCCCTGGTTGGACGACAGGGAGCGGATCACCGCCAGCTTGTCGGCGTGCTTCGCCAGCAGCGGCAGGTTCTCGGAGAGCTGCAGGCCGTCCACCGGAGTGGGGATGGGCTTCACCGGGCCGGCGATCTCCCCCACGGTCTTGGGATCGAAGGTATCCAGGTGGGACATGCCGCCCCGCATGTACAGCATGATGCAGCGCTGGGCGGGTCGGCGGATGGCGGCGGAGGACGCCGCCGGCGTTTCCCCGGCATCCAGGGCAGGGGCCACGGTCAGGCCCAGCAACGAGGCGGCGGCCAGGCGGAGGAATTCCCGCCGGCTGCAGGCGTCCAGGGCCGAAGTCAGGCGGTGGTGGCTGGGCATGGGATGTTCACGGGGTGAAGAGAAATTCGTTGGTGTTGACCAGGACCCAGCCCAGATCGCGGATGAGGGCCCGGGTGGCGTCAATATTGGGATCCCCCGGGGCGCCGGATTTGCGGCTGGTGATCAGCGCATCCAGCATCACCGCCCTCGCTCGATTCTTTTCCGCTGGAGTCGGTGGGCGGGTGAGGATGGCCTGCCACAGGGCGTCGATCCGGCCGTCGGCGTCCCGGGCAGCGAGGACGGCATTGAACAGCGGCGTCTTCTCCCGGAGCAGTTCCCGGTCGACGAAGCCGTTGAGGAGGGTCAGGGCCTGGGTCACCGCGGCCTCGGTGTGGCCGCTGTCGATGAGGTCCCGATCGCTTTGGCCGAAGGTCCGCAGGAAATGGTCCGCCGGTGCCGGCGAGGGTAGTTCGCTGGCCCGGAGCAGGTTGTTGCGGCCGTCCTTCTGGGGCTTCTTGGCCAGCATCCGCGCCGGCTCGGTTTTGGCGAACAGGGCGTCCCGCTTGGGCTCGAGGTCCTGCAGTTTTTGCCGGAGGGCCTTGGCGGCGTCCCCGGTCTTGTTGGGCAGGGCCCGCAATTGCTCTCGCAGATCTTCGGCCTCCTGGCGCAGGCGCAGGCCTTCCTCCCGTAGACCGCCCCATTCCTGGGCCATGGCGAACAGCGCGGTGGCGTCCTTGTCCTTGTTGGCCTCGTACCACTGGTAGAGGGGTTCACAGCCCTCCCCCTGACGGGAATCCACCTCGGGGACCGCGAGGGTGATCAGGGAGTCCCAGACCTGCTCGGCGCCCAGCCGGCGGAGGACCGGGCCGGGGAAACGGTAGGGCTCGCCCGTGATCAGGTCGGTGACGTTGGTCTGGCGCTGCCAGGCCTTGGTCTGGTAGAGGATCCGCTGGAAGGCCCGCAGATCGTACTTCACCGTCACCAGGATGCGTTCCAGGTGGGCCAGCAATTTGGGGTTCGTCGCCTGGGTCTGGTCGGTGAAATTGTCCACCGGTTCGATCAGGCCCAGGCCGAAGACCTTCTTCCATTGGCGATTGGCGATCACCGTAGTGAACCGGGGATTGGCCGGCGTGGTCAGCCACGCGGCATAGGCCTGGCGGGGGGTCAGATCCTTTCCGGTGGGCACCGGGCCGCCGAAGATCGTCGTCGCTTCGATCCGGTCTCCGGGCTTGGCATCGTGGTATTGGTAATCCACGGGGAGGACGATGGAGGCTGGTTTGGCAGGATCCTTCTTGGCATTTTCCCCAGGTCCGCCGTCTACCTTCAGCACCAGGGAATTACCGATGATCCGCAGGGCGTTCTTGACCTCGGGGGGCTGTTCTTGGGTCTTTTTCATCATGCCTCCGCCGCCACCCGGGATGTCCCGGCGGACGTTCACGGCGGCGGTGAAGGCGGCGAGGGCGAAATAATCCTTTCGGGTCCACTTGTCGAAGGGGTGATCGTGGCATTGGGCGCACGCCAGGCGGGTGCCGAGGAAGACCTGGACGGTGTTGGACATGTTGTCCAGGGGCATCCCCGCATCCCGCAGGTAATATCCAGTGGCTCCGTTGCCCCGGGCCAGGGCCGGGCCGCTGGCGGTGAGGAGTTCCCGGACCATCTGGTCGTAGGGCTTTCCGGTTTTCACCGATTCCTTGATCCAGTCGACGTAGGCCTGTCCCGGGTAGCGGTCCCCCAGGCGAGTGTTCACCCGCAGCAAATCCGCCCACCAGGTGAATTCCCGGCTGGCCCAGGCCGGGGAACCCACCAGGCGTTCCACCAGTTTGTCCCGGCGCCTGGGATCCCGGTTATCCAGGAATTCCTTGGCTTCCTCGACGGTGGGGATCCGTCCGGCGATGGCCAACCAGGCCCGGCGAAGGAAACGGGCGTCGTCGATGGGGGCGTTCGGTTTCAGGCCGTGGGCCGCCAGGTCCTCGTCCACCAGGCGGTCGATGGTCGCGCCGGCTCGCTTCAATTCGTCGGTGGACAGTGGTACCGGGCCGGCGGTGGGGGAGGGCGGTGCGGTGCAGCCCGCATCCCCCCCGGCCAGGTCCCGGGGCGCCGGGCCGCCACCCCGGGGATCCGGGGAGGTGACGGTCATCGCCACCACCAGGGGCAGGGCGAAACCGCTGATCCAGGCGAGGGGCGGTTGCATACGCACG
>CANIXE010000014.1 GCA_947470885.1 Planctomycetota bacterium | reverse complement strand
GTGCCGGGTGGGATGAAATGGCCTTGTAGACCGGGCGCAAGGTCGGTGACCCCGCCAGCACCGGCGGCAGGCACCGTTCCGGAGGGCTTGGTGGCCCTCCGGAACTGCCCGGAGCTGGGAGCTCCGGGCTGCCTCCCGCCTCGCCGTGGCCCGGGGGGCCGCGGCGTGCTGGCAGGGTCACCGGGCGGGCGTCTCTTCTTTCGCGGGGTCGAGCGTCTGCGTCAGGTCGTCGGGGCCTGTACGCCAGGATCGGCCGGTCATTTCGATGTGCCGGCCGTTTTCCAGGATCCGGTCCAGGAGGGCTTCGGCGAGATCGTTGTCATGGAGGACCGCGCCCCATTGGCGGAGGGGTTTGTTCGTGGTGAAGATGGTTGGCCGCTTGAGCTGATAACGCGCGTCGACGACGGTGTAGAGGACGTTCGCCGCATCCTTGGCGTGGGGGAGGTAGCCGAGTTCATCGATCACCAGCACTTTGGCGGCGATGAGTGGCTCCGCTTGCACCTGGAGTTTTCCGGTGCTGGCCGCCGCGGTGAGGTCGTCGATGAGATGTGCTGCCGTGATGAACCGAGCGTCAGCACCGTGCTGGATGGCCGCAAAGGCGATGGCGATGGCCAGGTGGGTCTTCCCCCGGCCGGGCTTGCCGGAGAGCACCAGGTTGCGTCCAGAAGCGGCGAAATCCGGTGCCAGACACGGGGCGATGAGATCACGCCGGAGCCCTCCTTTGGGAGCGAACGTGAAATCCTCGACGGTCTTGAGGTACGGGAATTTGGCGATCCGGGTCAAGCGCTGAACTCGGGTTTGGTCGCGATTGAGGACTTCGCTGACGATCAGATGGGCAAGGAATTCCCGGTGTCCAAGATTCCGGTCGATGGCCAGGCGTTCGGTTTCTGCCAAGCGACGACGCACGGTGGGGAGCGACAATCGGGCCAGCAGGAGGTCCAGATCGCAGGTCGCTGGATCGAGATTTCCCGGCATGGATGGGCGGCATTTCATGGCAAGATCTCCACGCTGGTTGCATCGCCCGGACGTGGATCCGCGCCGATGATCAGCGGCTTTTCCGGACGCAGCGCCCGGACGACCTGGGCGATCTCGCAAGAGTCTTGAGCCAAGGCAGTGGCCATCGCCTCCCGCAGGGCGCTCTCACCGTGTTCTTCCAGCAGGGCGTAGAGTTGCTTCACCGGACGGTACCAGGCGGTGCTGTCCGAACCGCCGCGATGGATCAATTTCTCCAGGAAATCCTGGGCATCCCGCCCGAGTTCCCACAGGCATTGGCGTTGGAAACTGTTGCGCTTCCGATCGCCGTGGACGGCTCCCAATAATTCGCGCCGGTGTTCGGGCAGGCGTTGGGGCATCGCGCTGTGATCCACCCGCCGATGGGTGCAGCGGACGCTGCCGATGACGATGTCGACCTGAGTCTTGCCCACCTGCGCCATCGCCGGAGCCCCGACCTTCCGGGGGTCGACGGAATAGCTGGTGCCCAACACCTGGACCGTACCGGTGGGCAACACCGTCACGGGAATGCGCAGGGCGTAGCGTTCCGGAGTCAGCGTCATGGGCCTGTTTTTCAGGGCCGATTGCTCGTGCGCCAGGCGCTGGACCGGAATTTCCCCGGTGGCGTCCGAGCAGCGTTTGCCATTCACTTCGGCCAACCAAGCGGTGAGCTGGGTCTGGAGATCTTCGTCATCGACGAAGCGCCGCTGGGCCAAGAATCCATTCTTGAACCAGCCGACGCCGCGCTCGACCGCGCCCTTCTGTTGAGGTTGGTGGGGCGTGCACAACAACACCGCGGCGTGGAGTTCCGCCGCCAGGCTGGCCAGGTAGGTGTGGATGACGATGGGCTGGCCGATGGCAGAGGTACGCACCGTCTTGGGATTATCGAACACCCAGATCAAGGGGACGCATTTCCACGCGGTCAGACAGGAAACCACGGCGCGGACCAGGGTTTCCGCCTTCTGATCCGGGACGACCTCCACATGAAGATGGCGGCTGTATTTCAGGCGGCCGACGAAGGCCGTGACCTTCCGCCGACGATCACCAGCCTCCTCGATCCAACGTTCCCCGAAATCGAACTGGGCGTACTCGCCGGGCAGTCCCTCGAAGCGCACGATTGGCTCAGCGCCCACTCCAGCGGGCTTGCGGACCAACTTCACCAGATCGTAGAAAGCTGATTTTTCCCCGGTGTAGCCCCATTCACGGGCACGTCGGAGCAACTCTGCGGTGGAAAGATGCGGTTCAGTTTCCAGGACCGTGGCCACCTGGTGGCGGAACGGCTCGGCAATACTGGGCCGACCTGGGCCCGGAGCGATCGCCTCGCCGTTGAGCACGGCCAGTGTTGGCACTGGCTCCCCCAGGATACGCCGGACGGACCGGGCTGAGACGGGCGCCTCGGGTTGTAGCCGGGAGACGGCTTCAGCGATCTCGGGATGGCTGCGGGCAAGGGCAGCTTGGTGATGAATGGCCAGACGGGTCATGGGATGAATCACTTCTGGGGTCCTGTGGTGGTGCGACCACCCTACAGGCAGGATCCCTTCGGACCCATAGGGCGGGCACCGGCCAGAATTTCCGGAAGCGACAATTGTTGGCCCATTGTACTATTTTCTCAATAAAACCCTGACCGTTGGCGTTGTCGAAAACTCCGGCTGGGTTGGCGGCTTTGCCTTTAAACGTTCCATCATTGAAGGGCAAAACATCAGCGAAGAACACGCGAATACGGTCATCGGCATTATTCGCGATCACATTGAAGCGATAACCGCAAAATAATCCCCACACAATCGAACCCATCAACGGGGCCGGCTATGCCAGCTCCGTTGATGGCGAACAGCTTCATCTTGGGTCAAATCAACTGACGTATTTGCTTGATTTTTTGACCTTCCAGTAGCGACGCGTCACGCACCCGGCCGTCAACAGCCATCTCTCGTTTCCAAGCCGTCTGTCCTGCTTTTGGTCGCTGACCGTCTAGAACCAATAGCGTTTAGCAACGCCCTGGGAGCGCCGGGCACCAGCCCCGCTCGGGCGGCATGCGAGCCGGGCTGGTGCCCGGCGCTCCCAGGAGAACCCACCCGTTCCTGCGTTGCTAAACGCCATTGCATCTAGAACCCTGATCGGCTACCAGATCCGTCGGCTCACGGACTCTCTTCGACACTCCATTCCATCGTCCCGCCATCCGGGGCGGGCATCCGACCGTGACGGGGCGGGGTCTCGCCGGGGCCGCCGCCCATCCGCCGACCCTGGGGCGGGCGACTCTCGCCGGGGCGTTCCGTGCGGGTGGCCACCTTGCCACTGAGGGTTTCACTGGCGGGACCGCGGCGCACGGTGATTTCCACCGTTTCACCCGTCTTCTTGGCGCGGATCAGGTTCTGCAACGCCCGGGGGGTGTAGATCGGCTTGCCATCGGCGGCGACGATCACGTCGTGCCGCTTCAGACCCATGGCCTGGGCCGGGCTTTTGGCCGCGACCTGGGTGATGAGAACGCCCAGGTCATTTTCCAAGTTTAAATGGTAGGCCAGGGTGTCGTCCACCTCGTCCAGGCCGATGCCCAAAAATCCGACCTTGGCATCTGCCACCTCGGCACCTTCCGCCGGTTCACTGGCGACCGGCTCCGGGGGGGTCGGGGGCGCGGGTTTGCGATCTTCCGCCGCGAGGGGGAGGGTGGCGGCGAGGGTCAGAACCAGGAGCGGAGAGCAGCGCATAGCGGTTTCCTTCGCTTGAAAAGACGCTGGCCGATGCCGGGGCTTTCAAATCTGTTCGGCGGAAAGGCGGATCGCTCAGAACTTGCGGGCAATCGGGATGCGCCGGCCAACGCCGAAGGCCTTGGTGGACACCCGGAGCACCGGTGCGGATTGGCGGCGCTTGAACTCGGTGACCTCCACCAAACGGATGATCCGCCGCACCGTCGCCGGATCTTCACCCCGGGTGATGAGTTCGTCTGGGGAAAGCCCGGCTTCGAGAAAGCCGGTGAGGATGCGATCCAACTCGTCGTAGGGCGGCAGGCTGTCCTGGTCGGTCTGGTTCTCCCGCAGCTCCGCCGAGGGCGCCTTGTCGATGCTGGCCACCGGAATCCGTTCCCGCCCGGCCACTGCATTGAGGTGCCGGGACAACGCCCAGATCCGGGTTTTGTACAAATCGCCGATGGGAGCCAGCCCACCATTCATGTCGCCGTAGATCGTGCAGTAACCGGTGGCCAGCTCGCTTTTGTTGCCGGTGGTCAGGGCCATGGCCCCCAGCTTGTTGGCCACCGCCATCACCAGCACTCCACGGAGCCGGGACTGGAGATTCTCTTCCGCCAAACCGAATGGGGTGCCAACAAACACCGGTTCCAGCGTGCCCAGCATCAGCCGATTGGCTTCGCTGATGCCCAAAATGTGATGGCGCAGGCCCAGGGCCTCGGCCAAGGCAACCGCGTCATTCACGGATCCAGCGCTGGAATACGGGCCCGGCATCAGCAGGCCGGTCACCGCGTCCGGGCCCAGGGCATCCACAGCCAAAGCTGCCACCAAGGCCGAATCTATCCCTCCCGAAAGGCCCAGGACCACCTTGGTCTGGCCGGTCTTCCGGCAGTAATCCCGGATCCCTGCCACCAGGGCGGCGTGGAGATCCGCCTCCACCGGCTGGGGGAATTCCACCTGGGGCGTGCCCGCCAGATCAATGATCGCCACGCCTTCCTGCCAGCGGCCCAGGCCCGCCAGCCAGCGGCCGTCAGTCAGGGCCACGCCGCTATCGCCATCGAACAGCAGTTCGTCCTGGCCGCCCACCTGATTTGCGTAAGCGATGGGGCACCGGGCCCGCCGGGCGGCGGCACCCACCACCCGGCGCCGGGTCGCGGACTTGCCCAAGTGGTAGGGCGAAGCACTGCAATTCACGATGAGATCGCACTGCCCCGCCAAATCCCCCACGGGATCTTGATGATAACGCAAGCCCAGGCCCAGGCTGCCGCCGACGAAGGCCTCGTTCCAGATATCCTCACAGACCGTCAAGCCAACCCGCAGGCCGGCGATGGTGACCACCGCCGGAGTCATGCCCGGGCGGAAATAGCGCCGTTCATCGAACACGTCATAGGTCGGCAGCAGGCGCTTGTGGTAGGTCGCGGTCACCTGGCCACCATCCAACACCGCCACCGCATTGGCGATGTCCGGGCCAAGACCGGGTTCCAGGGGCTCGACGCACCCCAGGACCACGGGCAAGGGCAGATCCTTGGCCAACTCGTTCACCGCCTGCCATTGGGCCTCCACCAGATAGCGGCGTTCCAGGAGGTCCCGTGGGGGATAACCGCCGATGGCCGCCAGCTCGGGACAGACCATCAGGGTCGCCCCGGCGGCGGCGGCCTGGACGGCGGCAGTCCGGATCGAGCGCATCGCCCCGACGACATCGGCAATCAACGGATTGGCCTGGTGGAGGGCGATCTTGGGGGCGCTGGGCTTCATGGCGTTGGTGGAGTCTGCCGGCCCGTCAACCAAGCAAAAGGCCGACCCCCGTTCCCGGGAGTCGGCCTTTTGGTCATGAATGTCGGCGGCGAAGCCGGGGCGGCGATGGATCGCTTCAACCTCTACATCGACAACGTACTCGTTGCCTTCCCATTTCATCCTTCGATTACGCTATCACGGTGTCTGGTCTGCGATCAACTCGACTGCAAAGAGCCTCAAGGATCACTATCACTGAATCGCCCGTAATTTCGCCTGGAACTCTGAATGCGCGTCCAGCTTCCTCCTGTTGTCCGATCCCGGTTGTGGAATCCGGACGGTGGGGTGGGGTCAAACCCGCTGCGCTGGCGCTCTGGGGACGCCTGTCCCCCGCTGCAACCGCCGACTGTTTTGTGCGCGTCTAAGACGCTCAGGCAACTCTATGCGCCACCTCCTTTTCGTGGATCTTCCGCAGCTGGGCCGCTGCCTTGTCGTGGACGATATCGATCGCGCTGTACAGGGTCTCCTCGCTGTCGTGGGCCACCACGTCCCGGCCGTGGGGCAGGTGCATGTCAACGTCGACTCGAAAGCCTTTTTTCTCCTGGGGGTGAATGGTGACGTGGACTTTCCCCAACCCGGAATGGTATTTATTCAAGGTGACGAGCTTGTCGGTGACGTACTGTTTCACCTTGTCTGATACCTGGTAGTGCACTCCGGAGATGTGGATGTCGACCATGATGTCCTCGTTACGCTCACCGGCGGTGCCCTGCGCCGGGCTTTGGTTGGTACCAGCGCGGGGCTGATACGGGAGGGGCGGGATTCAGGGTTCCCTACGCCCCTATTGTATTCCCAGCTTCCACTGTTCGTCAATGATGCAGTCGGGCACGGCCGTTTGCGCAAGTCCTGTCTTTCGATCCAACACCTTGAAGGACAGGGATGACCAGCGTTTGTGCAGTGTGTCAATGCGCGCCAACAGCAAAAATCACCCCTGCAAAATGCTACGGTTGAATCACTGCCGAGAGCGCATTCCCTGAAGCTGCAATTCCAAACACGAGAACTCCGAGCGTTGCATCCACGCAACGATTCGGGCCAGAGAACCGTGGCCTCTACATGCCAGGTCAGGGACTTATGGCATTTCCCAGATGGCACGGTCACGACATGAAGAACAACGTCGTCGTTCTCCACCCTCCTTGTCGCAACGCCGGAATCCCATGCTTATCAACACCCTGATCGTGGTGGGCTTCCTCGCCGCCTGGTTTCTCCTGTCGCCCTGTTCCCCCCTGTCCATCTGGCCCGGTGGCGCCTGCGCCTGGAAGCCGGCAAAATCCACTGATTCGAAAGCCGCACCCATGAAGACCATCCAACCTTCTGAACTCCAACAGCTCATCGCCAGCAGCGCGACCGTGGATCTGATCGACGTCCGCAGTCCGGCGGAATACGCCCAAGGCCACGCCAAGGGCGCGATTTCCGCACCCTTGGATCGCCTGGATCCCCGGGCGCTGGTCGCCCGGCGCAAGGCCGCCCCAGGGCAGCCAATCTACCTGATCTGCCAGGCCGGGGGACGCTCGGCCACGGCCTGCCAGCAGTTCCTTGCCGCCGGATTCCCGGAGGTCCACAACGTCGTCGGCGGAACCAGTGCCTGGATCGCCGCTGGTCTACCCACCGAAACCGGCGCCCCCGCAGCCTGCTGCACCCGCTGAAAAACCGGAGATCCCCATGCCCAGTCCCAAGCGCGTCCTCATCGTCGGCGGCGTGGCCGGGGGCGCATCCTGCGCCGCCCGTCTGCGCCGTTTGGATGAACAGGCGGAAATCATCATCTTCGACCGGGGTCCCTACGTCTCGTTCGCCAATTGCGGCTTACCCTATTTTGTGGGGGACGTGATCACCGACGAACGGAAGCTGCTGGTGGCCAGCGCCGAGTTGTTCCGGGATCGCTTCAACATCCAGGTGCGGACCGGCCACAAGGCCCTGGCCATCGATCGGGAGCGCCATCTGCTGACGGTGCGCAATCTGGCCACCGGCGAGATCCAGGAGGAACCCTACGACGCCCTGGTCCTGTCCCCCGGGGCGACGGCCATCCGTCCGCCCATCCCCGGGATCGACCTGCCGGGGATTTTCTCGGTGCGAACCATCCCGGATTCCCGCCGGGTCCGGGCCTGGATCACCGACCACCAGGCGAAATCCGCACTGATCGTCGGCGGCGGCTTCATCGGTCTGGAGATGGCGGAAAACCTGGTCCACCGCGGGCTGACGGTGACCGTGGTGGAAAAGGCGGCCCAACTCATGCCGCCCCTGGATCCCGAGGTCGCCGCCCCGGTGCGGGACCGGTTGACACAACATGGGGTCGCGGTGCGCCTGGGGGATGCCATCACCGCCTTCCACGCCGGGGATGGCACGCTGCGGGCCACCACGGAACAAGGCGCGGAACTGCAGGCCGACCTGGTGATCCTGGCGATTGGTGTGCGCCCGGAAACCGGCCTGGCGAAGGACGCCGGCCTCATCCTGGGCACCAGCGGCGGGATCGCCGTGGACGCCGGGATGCGCACCAGCGATCCAGCGATCTGGGCCGTGGGGGATGCGGTGGAATCCACCGAAATCGTCACCGGGCTGAAGTTGGTGATCCCCCTCGCCGGCCCGGCCAACCGCCAGGGCCGGGTGGCGGCAGACGCCATCGCCGGGCGGGAAGCGACCTTCCGGGGCGTCCAGGCCACCAGCGTGTGCGGCGCGTTCGGGCTCACCATCGCCGCCACCGGGGCCAGCGAAAAGCTGCTGCTCCGGGCAAGGATCACCGACTACGCCAAGGTCTATCTCCACCCTGGACACCACGTCGGCTACTACCCTGGGGCCAAACCCATCCACCTGAAAGTCCTCTACCGGCCCAGCGACGGGCGGATCCTGGGTGCCCAGGCCATCGGCGAGGAAGGCGTGGAAAAACGTATCGATGTCATCTCCATGGCGATCCAGTTGGGGGGCACGATGGAGGACTTGGCGGAGGCCGAGCTTTGCTACGCGCCGCAATTCGGCGCCGCCAAGGACCCGGTGAATCTCGCCGGCTTCATCGCCGGCAACCAGCGCAGCGGCGATGCTCCCCTGGCCGCCTGGGAACATCTGGGGACTCATGGCCACGCTGTGCTGGACGTCCGGGAACCCGGCGAGACCGCCCAGGGCACCCTCCCGGAGGCCATCCTCATTCCCCTGCACCAGCTGCGGACCCGCTGGCGGGAACTTCCCGCCAACCGGCCCATCGACGTACTGTGCGCCGCCGGCCAGCGGGCCTATTACGCGGTGCGCCTGCTGCGCCAGCACGGCCTAGACGCACGGACCCTGTCGGGGGGCTGGAGCACCTGGAAGCAGCGGTCCTGATACAGGGCTATTGCCCGGGATCTCCTGATCTAGGATCCCGGGGCACCACCCAGACCCCAGGATCGCCCATGCCCTCCCTCAAAGGCACCCAGACCGAGAAGAACCTGCTCATCGCCTTCGCCGGCGAATCCCAGGCCCGGAACCGCTACACCTATTACGCCGGCAAGGCCCGGAAGGAGGGCTTCGTCCAGATCGCCGCGATCTTCGAGGAGACCGCCAACCAGGAAAAGGAGCACGCCAAGCGCTTCTATTCATTCCTGGAAGGCGGCGATGTGGAAATCACCGCCTGCTTCCCCGCCGGCACCGTGGGCACCACCGCCGAGAACCTGGCCCACGCCGCCGGGGGCGAACACGAGGAATGGACCGACCTGTACCCGGCGTTTGCGAAGAAGGCGCGGGAGGAAGGCTTCCCCGCCGTTGCCGCCGTTTTTGAAAAAGTCAGCATCGCCGAGAAGCACCACGAGGAGCGCTACCTGGCCCTGCTGAAGAACGTCCAAGAAGGCAAGGTGTTCCACAAGGACGCCCCGACCACCTGGGCGTGCCGCAATTGCGGCTACGTCCACGAGGGCGAGGACGCCCCCAAGGCCTGCCCCGCCTGCGCCCATCCCCAGGAGCATTTCGAGGTCGTCGCCGAAAAATGGTGATCCGGGAGCGCTGGCCTCTAGGCGGGCCTCGAAAAAAATTCCCGTTAGGCTACCCGCACCGGTCGTCGACTGAGGGCGGTACCGAGACCGGCCTGGAGGCCGGCGCTCCCGGGAAGGCCAACCCACGAAACGGCAGATTTAATCCACATAAAATCGTCAACGAAACGGCCCATCAGCAGGGTGAGCTTCACTATCGATCTCAGGTCACCTGGAAGCAATCAGTCACTGGGGGGGCTTCCCCAGCCAATTCCAAGGCCCCCCGTCGAACCTGATCCGACAAACGGTAGCCCCGGGCGAGCAATCGATCCAGGATCGGGGCTATCGCCTCGACCAGCCCCGAACGTTTGGCGCTGATGAGGACACCAAGGGTACCGGTGTACGCGATCCCAAGGGCATCCGCGGCGCGTCGCTCGTCCCGGTCATCCATCAGCACCCGGCACCCGTGTTCCAGGGCCAACGCCAGGGCTTCCCGTTCACCCGGATAGATCTGAAGCTCAACCGGGAAGGCGGGGATTTCCCGGGGTGGCTCCACCACCACCCAGGGGGAAAGACCCAAAACCGGGAGATCGTTCCCCCGTTCGATGCCAACCTGGATCTCGTGATCAACCGCCGGCGGGATCAGAACCCGGCCAAACAAGGACGGGAGCAACGACAGGCAGCCAACTTGGTGCAGGTACTGGAGCGGTGACGTGTCCGAGACCACCACCTCAGCCATGGACCAGTTCTCTGGCCAGGTCTTCCTTGGTCATCTGGAACTCGGAAATCCCATACGAGCCCATGATCTGACGGAATTCCACCGGCAGGATTCCCGCAAACGCCGCCGCCTGGCTGAGGGTGAACCGCTTCTGGTCGTAGAGGTGGATCGCGGCCGCAAGCTTGACCTCGCAGGCCAGCTCCACGGGTGACAATCCAGCCATGGCCGCATCGGGAATATCAACGGTGATCTGGCTCATGGTCGACAAAATACCCATCGATGGGCCCAGGTGAATCGCCAGCTGGGGACCATGCTCCCCAGAGCTTCCTCTCCTCACCGCGATGGATGTCCTGATGATTGCTGGCCCTCTGGGACGAAAGCCAGCACATCGGTCAGGATACCGCCCCTCAGTAGCTCGCCTTGTCCAGCTTCACCTTGCCCCGGAAGATCCAGTAGATCCCGGCGGTGTAGGTGAGGACCAGGGGGATGCCGATGGCGGCAATGATCAGCATGATCTTCAGGGTCTTGGGCGATGAGGCCGAATTGAAGATCGTCAGGCTGTGTTCCGGCTGGGGATTCGACAGGAGCAGATTGGGGTAGAGCCCCACGCCCACCAGGGTCACCAGCAGGCCGATGGCCGCGCTGCTGGAGAGGAAGCCCAGGAATTCCCGGCCGTGATGGATCTCCCGGGGGATGTTGGCCACCGCCAGCACCGTCAGAATGGGCACCGCAAACCACAGAGGCTGGGCCTTCATGTTGGCCGCCAGGTGGGGCTGCCAGAGGAGGGTCGCCCCGGTGGTCAGAACGTAGCAGGCGATGAAGGCGAAGATCAGGGGTTTCACCCAGGTGCGGATCCGCGCCTGGAGTTCGCCCTCGGTCTTCAACACCAGGTAGATCGCCCCATGCATGGCGAACAGCACCACCGTGGTGATCCCCACCAGCAGGGCGTAGGGATTCAGCAGGCCCAGCAGGCCAGCGGTGATGTTGAATTCAGCGTCCATGGGCAGGCCGGCGGCGACGTTGCCGAAGGCGACCCCCAGGAGCAGCGCGGCGCCGAACGAACCGACGCTGAAGGCGATGTCCCAACCGTGCCGCCAGGCATGGGAGGGCCGCTTGCTGCGGAACTCGATGGCCACGGCCCGGAAAATCATGGTCACCAACAGCAGGGTCAGGGCGGTATAAAAGCCACTGAAGGCGCTGGCATAGACTTCCGGGAAGGCCGCGAACAGCGCGCCGCCCCCGGTTACCAGCCAGACCACATTGCCGTCCCACACCGGACCGATGGCATTGATGCACAAACGGCGCTCGTCATCGCCCCGGATGAACAGATGGAGGATGCCCACGCCCAGGTCGAAGCCGTCGAGGATGGCGTAGCCGGCCAGAAGCACGGCGACCAGGATGAACCAGATGGTGTTGAGATCCATGACTCAGGCCTCCCCATCGGCGCGATGGCCGCTCAAGGCATCAGTGATTTTCTGGGGCAGCTTGGCCAGGGGACCATGGGCGTCCTCCGGATCCGGCCCGTGGACGATTTTGTCATTCAACAAGTACAGGAAGGTGGCGAACAGGACGAGGTAGACCGAGGTGAACAGGATCAGGCTCATGATGATCTGGCCGCTGCTGACATTCGGAGAGATGGCGTCCCGGGTCTTGAGCAGGCCCTGGACGATCCAGGGCTGGCGACCGATCTCCGCCGCCAGCCAACCCAGCTGATTGCCGAACTGGGGACCCAGCACCGCAAACACCAGGACCCATAACAGCCAGCGCTGGCGCTCCAGGCGGCCGGTCCACCAACTGATGGCGGCGAACACCGACAGGGCGATCAGGGCGACGCCGATGGCGATCATCCCGTGGTAGGCCTGGAAGGTGATCTGCACCGGCGGGCGCTCATTCGCGGGGACCGCCAGCAAACCTGGGACGGGGGCCGTGAAATCCTGCTTCAACAGGAACGACGTCCCTCCGGGAATGGTCAGGCCACTTACGGACTGGTGGAGTTCATCGACCCAGCCCACCAGGGTGAGATCCGCCCGGGCACTGGCGGGGAAATGCCCCTCCATCGCCGCGAATTTCACCGGCTGGTTCTGGGCGACCCCCACCACCGAGGCATGACCGGTGACCAGTTGCAGCAGCGAGGCGACCACGGCGAAGACCAGGCCCACCTTCATCGAGGCCCGGGCGAAGGCCTGATGCCGCTGCTTCAACAGGTACCAGGCGCTGATGGACACCACCAGGAAGGCCCCCGCCATCCACGCGCCGATGAGGACATGGGACAGGCGATCCATGCTGCTGGGATTGAATACCAAGGCCCAGAAGTCGGTGATTTCCGCCCGCAGGCCGTTCGGTCCCTGGACCACGTGGTAGCCCGCCGGGGTGTGCATCCAGGAATTGGCGACGACGATCCACACCGCGCTGAAATGGGCCCCGGCGCAAACCATGATCGTCGAGAAATAATGGAGCTTCGGCCCCACCTTGTCCCAGCCGAACAGCAGCAGGGCAAGGAATCCGGATTCGAGGAAGAAGGCGAAGATGCCCTCCGCCGCCAGGGCCGAGCCGAACACGTCGCCGACGAACCGGGAATACTTCGCCCAGTTGGTCCCGAACTCAAATTCCATCACCAGGCCGGTGGCCACCCCGATGGCGAAGGTCAGGGCGAAGACCTTGGTCCAGAAGCGGGCCACCTGGCGCCACAAGGGATCCTTGGTCCGCAGGTAGATGCCCTCGATGACCACGAGGAAGATCCCCAGGCCGATGGACAACGGTGGATACAGATAATGAAATCCGGCAGTAATGCCGAATTGCACCCGGGCGAGCATCGTGGCGAGATCATCCATGGGCGAATCCTAGGTGGAACGGGGAACGACGGGAATCAGGCCAGCCACCGGCGCTGGAGCACGTACAGCAACGGCACCAGCACCGGGGCGGTGAGCAGGCTGGCGAGGGAGCCGGCCATCAGGGCCAGGGCCAGGCCCTGGAAAATCGGATCGGCGAGGATGATTGCCGCCCCCGCCACCACCGCGAGGGCGGTCAGCAGCATTGGCCGGAAGCGGACGATGCCGGCGGTGATGGCCGCTTCGTCCACGGTGCGCCCGGCGGCGATTTCCGCCTCGATGAAATCCACCAGGATCACCGAATTGCGAACCACGATCCCCGCCCCGGCCATGAACCCGATCATGGAGGTCGCGGTGAAGAACGCACCCCAGCCGCTGGCGGTGGGCATCAGGGCATGGGCGGGCAGCACGCCCAGCAGCGAGAATGGGATCACCACCATCACCACCAACGGCGTGATGAACGAACCGAACCAACCCACCATTAGCAGGTAGATCAGGACGATGCAGCCGGCGAAGGCCAGGCCCATGTCGGTGAACACCTCCAGGGTGATGTGCCATTCCCCGTCCCACTTCAGGGCCGGTTGCAGACCATTGGCGGGCTGGACGGCATTGAACACCCGGACCGGGCCGACGCTGCCGCCGTATTTCCCGGCCTCCAGCTTGGCCAGGGCGGCGTTCATCGCGAAAATCGCGTAGGCCGGGCTTTCCACCACCCCGGCCACGTCGCCCACCACGTAGGTCACCGGCAGGAGGTTCTTATGGTGGACGCTGGGCTCCTGCACGGTGCGCTCCAGCCGGCCCAGTTCCCGCAGCGGGATCACCCCGCCGGGCCCACGGACCCGCAGGGTCAGCACATCCTCGGGCTGGTGCAGGCCCGTGGCCGGCAGGTCGACGACGATGGGCAGGTCTTCCCGCTCCCGGGGCTGGTGGGCCAGTCCGACGGTCTTGCCCACCAGGGCCAGGGCCACAGTGTCGTTGATCGCGGCGGTGGAGATCCCCGCCAGCGCGGCCTTTTCCTGGTCGACGACGAAGCGAACCTTTTCCTGGGGAGCTTCGCTATACCAGTCCAGATCCACCACGCCGGGCGTGGTCCGGTAGATCTCTTTCACGGCTTCCGCCAGGGCCTGGCGGTCCGCCACGGTGGGGCCGTAGATTTCCGTCACCAACGTCTGGAGCACCGGCGGCCCGGGGGGCACTTCCGCCACGGTGATCCGGCCACCCGCGGCGCTGGCCAGGGCGGCCAGGCGGGGACGCAGGCGTTTGGCGATGGCGTGGCTCTGGGCGGCCCGGTCGTGGGCCGGCACCAGGTTCACCTGGAGGTCCGCCAGGTGGTCCCCCTGGCGATTGAAATAATGGCGGACCAGGCCGTTGAAATTGAACGGAGCTGCCGTGCCGGCGTAGACCGTGCAGTTCGCCACCTCGGGTTCGTCCTTCAGAGCGTTGGCCAGATCCCGGGCCACTCCAGCAGTGCGCTCCAGGGCCGTGCCTTCGGGCATCGCCAGGAGCACCTGGAATTCGGATTTGTTGTCGAAGGGTAGCATCTTCACTTCCACCAGGCCGGCGGGCACCAAGAGCATCGCGGCCACCAGGGCCGTGGCGGCGGTTCCCAGCACGCCCCAGCGCCACCAGGCCGAATCCAGCAGGCGGTGCATCAGGCCACGGTAGAACCGGGCGACCCGGCCTTCCCGCTGATCGTGATGGGCCGCGGGTTTCAGGATCCGCACCGCCGCCCAGGGGGTGACGATGAACGCCACCAGCAGCGAGAACACCATGGCCGCGCTGGCGCCCACGGGGATCGGGCGCATGTACGGGCCCATCAGCCCGCCCACCATCGCCATGGGCAGGATCGCCGCGATCACCGCGATGGTGGCCAGGATCGTGGGATTGCCGACTTCGGCCACGGCCTCCACCGAAATCGTCGCCAGGGATTTTCCGGCGGAATCCGCCAGGCCGACCCGGCGATAAATATTTTCGACGACTACGATGGCGTCATCCACCAGGATGCCGATGGAGAAAATCAGCGCGAACAGGGTGATCCGATTGAGGGTGTAGCCCAACAAAT